>CAZJNB010000126.1:0-6329 GCA_964547385.1 uncultured bacterium | reverse complement strand
GGCGGCCTTTGAAAACGCCGACGCCTTAATTATGGCCGCGGCCGTCTCTGACTACCGTTTCGAACACGTATATAAGCGTAAGATAAAGAAAGCCACGGGAAAAATCGACATAACATTGGTTCCTACTGTAGATATCCTATCGAAAGTCGCTGGTGATAAAAAGAATAGGGCGGTAGTCGCATTCGCCGCAGAAACTGATAATATAGTTGAGAACGCGAAAGCTAAGCTATTGAAAAAAAAGGCGGATATAGTAATTGCTAATGTAATTGGAAAGGAAGGCGTGGGTTTCGCTTCAGCTAACGCCGAGGCTGTAATAATTACCGAGGAACGCGTAACGGAATTAGGCAAGGTGTCGAAAATTGAACTCGCGGCGGTAATTCTCGACGAGCTCGCGAAGATATTCCCGGCGGCGTGTTAAATGGATAGGAGCGAAAAGGCCCGCGTTGTTGCTGAAAACCTACGGGCGCTCGGCGTGACCGAAATCGCGATGGAGTTGGACGCGCAAGGGTTATTGGATGAAGTCGGCGGCGGGGCTTCCCGCAAAGCGGAGGATATGAAACCGGCGGCCGTTCTCCGGCGCGAAGCGGAGGTCGTCGCCGCGTGTAGAAAGTGTTCCCTCGGCGCCGTGCGGAAACACGCCGTATACGGCGACGGTAACGAATACGCGGAGATAATGTTTATCGGCGAGGCGCCGGGCGCTGAGGAAGATCGCCAGGGTCTGCCCTTCGTCGGCCGGGCCGGCCAGCTATTAAACCGATTACTCGAAAAAGTGGGTTTAAACAGATCGGACGTTTACATTTGTAATCTATTAAAATGCCGGCCGCCGGAGAACCGGGACCCTTTACCCAATGAACTTGCGGCGTGCCGGCCGTACCTCGGGAAACAGATAGCGGTGATAAAACCCCAGGTAATCTGTTGTTTGGGCCTATACGCGTCGCAAGCGATGTTGAACACCAAGAAATCGATGGGCCAGCTCCGGAGCCGGCGGCACAAAATCGGCGCCCTCGACGTAATCCCAACGTATCATACGGCCGCGGCGCTGCGCTTTCCGGCGTATAAGCAACAGATATATGACGACCTCTGCCGGGTACGGGACCTCGGCTACCGTTGATGGTTAAAGGCATCTTATCCGTTAGCAACAATAACAGGCGATACGGTGATACGAGGGTTTAGGCCGCCAATAAGCCGGCGAGGGGAACGGCCCGGACACGCCTTGGGGGCGTGTTTTTCGCACTTGAAGTATAATAATTGGAGGCACGGCGTATAGGCTTGATAATCATAGAGTAACGCCGGACGGTAAATTATAATATAAGGCAAGAGGCGGTTTTTATGTTATAATAACCGCGTCGAAAGGCAAGCGAACGGGACTACTTGGACGGTACGTTAATCGTTTGTTTTTGAGGGCTTCGCGTACTAATGGGACCGGGCGTCCGTTACGGCATAGATCGGGAGAATTACGGCGGGAAGACCGTGGCGCTCGTCTCGGTCGCCGCGGCGATACCGGCTTTGATAGCGTTTTGGGGGACTTTCGATATCGCACGCGGCGTTTTCGCGGTTACTTACTTCGCGGTTATTTTATGCTGGTATATTTTACTTCGGCCGATGTTAATTTGCGTAAACTGCCATTATTACGGGAAGACGTGCTTATATGGCTTAGGGAAGGTGGCGCCGTTGGTCTTTCGGCGCGACATCGGTAACGACGTTTGGGGTATACGATTGGGGCGCTTCTTCTGGCCATATTGGTATATAGGCGTTCCGGCTTTAGGCTTTGCGTTCTTGTTGGTATCGAATTTCGAGTGGCGGACGGTGGTCTACGCCGGCGTTTTCGGCGGCGCCTCGGTGGCTTACTTCCTCATCGACCGGAGTTTTTATTGCGGCGATTGTTTATGCCGGCTTAAGGAATCGCGCCGGTCGTACGAAACGGGGCGTTAAGGTCTCTTATGGCGATAAATAGGACGAAAGAGCTTGACGAGATAGAGGAAGACCTCGAGGGGCTCAACGCCGCCGCGGAGAGCGACGCGTTCGACTTCTATTACGAGCACGCCGACGTAGATTTGGCGGCTCACGAGAAGAGGTGGCGCGCGGCGTTGCTCGAGGCCGGCGTCGCCCGCGTGTGTGAAGCGGTTGCCGCGGGCGATTACGCGGCGAGCGTTAAAAGGCGCGCGCGTATCATCTCCTCCTGGGCCGAGCGGGAACGCGCGAACAACGACGAGAATATCGCCCTCAAAGACGAAATCCAGCAGATCGTTCTCGCGACGAAGCCGGTGCTCGACGGCGAGGAAATTCCCCGCCATCGTAAGACCGATATCTTGTTGAAGGAAGACGACCGGGAGGCGCGCCGCGCCGCATTTCTCTCGGAAGGCGCGCTCCGCGAGAAGTTGCGGCCGCTCGGGCGGCGGCTCTACCGCGGTCGCAACGACGCGGCCCGGGCGTTGGGCTACGACGATTTCCCGTCGTTGATGTTGGCGGGGGAGGACTTGACGGTTGAGGAGTTACGGGCGATTTTCGACCGCTATGAGCAAGAGACGCGCACGAGTTACGACGAATTGCTTGCGGCGGCGAAACGCCGGCTTGGTATCGACGAGGTAAAACCTTGGGACCTGCCGTATATCGTAGAGAAACTATGTTCCGCGCCGGCCCGATACTTTCCGGCGGCGGATGGAATTCGGACGCTCGCGGAAGTCGTGCGTGGTTTCGGCCAAGACCTCGACGCGTTGGGGATACCAATTTACGCCGACGCCGACATTCCCTACGGCGGCCTTTGCTTCGGCATTAGAATTCCCGATGATATCCGGATACTGTTAAACCTCAAGGACGGGATGCCTTATTACGGCGTCCTCTACCACGAGTTCGGCCACGCGGTCCACCGAAAGTTTACCGCGGCGACGTCGTTTGCCCTCAAGGCGGGTGACGCGGGTTTCTTCGCGGAGGCGATGGCGGACACGTGGGGGATGCTCGTTTCGCGGCCGGCGTGGCTCGGGACGTATACGGCGATGACCGCCGAGGAAATCTCCCAGGTCGCCCGGGCGAGCGAATGGGCGTTCGCGGCGCGGGTCCGCCGTTTTATCGCCGTCCAATTATTCGAGCTCGCCGCCTACGCCGACGCGGATGGGGACCTCGACGCGAAGTTGAGCGACTATGAGGAGAAGCTCCTCGGCTTCCGCTACGAAGAAGCCGGGCGGTGGGCGGAGGTATACTTCCCGTTCCTTTATCCGGTATACAGTAAAAATTATATGTTGGCGCGGGTAATCCAGCGCGCGGTTCACCGTCATTTGGACGCGTCGTTCGGCGAGATATTGACTCAGCCGCGGGCGTTTGAATTCTTGGTAGAGCATTTTTATGCGGACGGCGCGGGCCCGACGTGGAAAGAGAAGCTCGCCGCGGTGGGGGCCGAGTTATAATGGACGCGCGGGTTATAAAAGTCGGTAACGTCGCCGTAGGCGCCGGGGCCTTCACCGTTATCGGGGGGCCGTGCGTTATCGAGACCGAGGAGCTCGCCCTCGAAACGGCGGCTTTTGCCAAGGAAATCTGCGCCGAGTTGGGTATAGGATATATTTACAAATCTTCCTATTTGAAAGACAACCGCTCGAGCCACGAGACGTATCAAGGGCCGGGATTGGAAGTAGGGCTGGCGGTCCTCAGCCGCGTCCGAGAAAAAGTGGGGGTGCCGGTTCTCTCGGACGTCCACACGCCGGCGGAGGTTACGGCCGCGGCCGCGGCGCTCGATTGCCTCCAACTCCCGGCGTACCTCTCAAAGCAAACGCAAATAACCCTTGCCCTGGGCGCCGCGGGCAAGCCGATAAACGTCAAAAAAGGCCAGTTCCTGAAGCCCGAGCAAATAGAGATTCCGCTCAGGAAGATCGAATCCACCGGCAACCGGGATATACTCGTAACCGAACGGGGCGTAGTTTTCGGTTACGGCGATATCGTCTTCGACCCCCGTTCACTCGTTACGCTTAAGCGTTTCGGCTACCCGGTCTTCTTCGACGTTACGCACGTAGTCCGGTTGCCCGGGACGACGAGCGATGACCCCGCCGGCGGCCTGCGGGATTATATCTTCCCGCTGGCCCGCGCCGCGTGTGGCGCGGGCGTGGACGGCCTTTTCGTGGAGTTCCATCCGGAACCGACGCGGGCCCGGTGCGACGCGGCGAGTATGCTGGCCGCGTCCCGGTTGCAGGCCTTGCTTGAGCAATGCTTGGAAATCCACGAGCGCGTTCGGGAATGGCCCGACAGTTAATGGCGAACGATATCGAAAAGGATGCGAAGAAGGTTATCGCGATCGAGGCGGAAGCGCTCCGCGGCCTCACCGGCCAAGTGGACGACGGCTTTCGCGGCGCGGTGGGGGCCATACTCTCTTCGTCGGGCCGGACGATACTGTTGGGAATAGGGAAGTCCGGGATTATAGCCCAAAAGATAGCCGCGACGCTATCGTCTACCGGGACGCCTTCCTATTTTCTCCACCCGGCGGAGGGTATGCACGGCGACCTCGGTATGGTACGCGCCGGCGACGTCGTCGTCGCTATATCTCACAGCGGCGAGACGCCCGAGGTATTGAGTCTGACGCCCGCGCTAAAGGCGCTGGGCGTAACGTTGGTCGCGATGACCGGGAATCCTTCTTCCGCGCTCGCGGGCGCCGCGGACCACGTGATAGCGGTAGCGGTGGACCGGGAGGCGTGCCCGCTCGGGCTCGTTCCTACCGCGAGCACGACGGCTACGCTCGTAATGGGCGACGCCCTCGCGATTAGTGTGATGCGACAACGTGATTTCCGTCAGGAGGACTTCGCCGCGGTCCATCCGGGCGGCGTGCTCGGGCAACAGCTCGTCGCGCGCGTCGAGTCTCTATGCCATCGGGGCGACGAGGTGCCGCGGATAAATAAGGCGGCGATCTTTGCGGAGGCTCTCGCGGAGATGACCGCCAAGGGCTTCGGCGTTACCGCGGTGACGGACGACGACAACCGTTTGGTGGGCGTAATTACCGACGGCGACGTGCGCCGGGCCTATGAGAAAGGGCTGGCCGCGGCCGAGACGAGCGCGGCGGCGGTTATGACGCCAGAACCCAAGACGATAACGCTGGAGGCCACCGGCGCGCAGGCTCTGCACGCTATGGAGAGCTACCAAATTACGGCGCTCTTCGTCGTGGACGACAAGGGCCGGCCGGCCGCGGTCGTCCATATACACGACATTTTAGGCCGGGGCGGCGCGACCGCCGACTTTGACTGAAAGGCTTCCGTGTTCGGGCGATGGATATTAATGTTGTTACTCGCCGCGGGGCTCGTAGGCGCCTGCCGGCAGGAGGAAGAACTCGCGCCCGCGCCTAAAAATATGCCGACGCAAGTGATAGATAACTTCACGTTGACGGAGACGACCGGCGAAAACCTCTCGTGGCGGCTCAAGGCGAAGCGGGCGGATATTTACGACTACGCCCACGAGGCGCGTATTTATGACGTCTACGTGGACTTTTATGAGGAGGGCGTTTATAGTTCCACGTTGACGTCCCGCGAGGGCACGGTGGACATGCTCCGGCATAATATGACGGCGAAGGGAAACGTAGTGTTAGTATCCCGAAAAGACGGGGCCGTTTTAAAAACGGAGGAGTTAAATTGGGACGCGAGTAGCGGCCGCATATACTCCGACGCGGATTGTACCCTCGAGCGCGGCCGTACCGTTATACGTGGCCAGGGCTTCAACGCGACGCCCGGGCTGGAATCCTTTTCGACGCATCGGCTGAACGCCGACATCCGAGAAGAGGAGATGAAAGGTATGGGAACGGCGCGGGAGAGGGTTTCCGGCGGGGCCACCGGCGAGACGGGAACGGGCGATAAGAAATGAAATGCCCCTTTTGCGGCCAGGCTGAGGATAGGGTAGTGGACTCCCGCGGCGTGGAAGAAGGCCGCGTCATACGCCGGCGGCGCGAATGCCGGGCGTGCGGCCGGCGCTTCACGACGTACGAGCGCCTTGAGGGCGTTCCGATGTTGGTCGTGAAGAAAGGCGGCGTCCGCCAACCGTACGACCGGGAGAAGATTATCAAAGGCATAATGACCGCGTGCGAGAAGAGGCCGGTCTCCTACGACGACATCTCCGCGCTCGTCCTACGGATCGAACGCGATATTGGGACCGCGTTCGAGGGGGAGGTCCCGAGTGGCGCTATCGGCGAACGGGTGATGGTAGCGCTCAAGGAATTGGATGAGGTCGCCTATATTCGGTTCGCTTCGGTCTACCGGTCCTTCCGCGACGCGGGCGCGTTTATGGAGGAGGTTCACCGCTTAATGGAGCCGGTGCCGCAGGGGTGCCCCGCGCCGCCGGGTTCGGCGAAGAAAATGGACAAAAGT
>CAZJNB010000125.1:0-6336 GCA_964547385.1 uncultured bacterium | reverse complement strand
GAGCCCTACTTCGGGAAGTTGGCTCACGTAACGTCGTTACCCGTCGAGCTCCAGGTTTTGGAGACAGAGGCCAAGGTCCGCGTCCTGGGCGTGAAGTTCGAGGAGGGCGGCGAGGACATTATCCCGCGCGCCAACGTGGAGCTTATCGAGATGGGGCGAACGAAGTGACGCCGCCGGAGGAATTGTTATGAGGAACGCGGTAATTCTTTTCGCGATAGCCGCGGCCGCGCTACCGGCTCTCGCCGCCGTCACCGCCGCCGACGCTCCTAACGACGCCGGCGGCGCTATTAATATCAGCTGGGCACCGTCGCCCGGGGAGAAGGCCGCGGCCTTCGTCGGCTACGAAATCCAGCGCCGGGCGCCCGGCGAGAAGGCCTTCGCGAAGGTGGGGAAGACGGCGCCGGGCGCGTGCACGTTTCAGGACGGTGCCGCCGAGGACGGCGTAACGTACCAATACCGCGTCCTGGCGCGGCCGGCGAAGGGCCGGCCGACGGTCCTCGGGACCGCGTCGGCCGCGGCCTCGGGCCAATGGTTCGACACCGGGCGCGCTAACGCGTTGGTCGGCGTTATCGTCGTGTGCGGTATAATCATCTTCTTTATCTATCGGGCCAAGGGCGGCGCGGACCTCTTCGTGCGCAAGATCGCCGGCTTGGAGGCCGTGGAGGAAGCCATCGGTCGGGCAACGGAGATGGGCAAGCCGATCCTTTATGTCTCGGGCCTGGGCGACGCCTCCGATATCGCGACGATCGCGGCGATGACGATCCTCGCGAAGGTAGCGCGCAAGACCGCGGAATACGAGACGCCGCTTATCGTCCCCTGCTACGACCCGATCGTTATGATGGTCGAGAAGGAGATGGTCCGGGAGGCGTATACCGAGATGGGCAAGCCGGACGCGTTCGACGAGGACGCCGTCTTCTACGTTACGACCTCGCAGTTCGGCTACGTCGCCGCGGTGGACGGCATAATGATCCGCGAGAAGCCGGCGACCAACTTCTATATGGGCGCGTTCTACGCCGAATCCCTCATCCTTGCCGAGACGGGCGCGGCGACGGGCGCCATCCAGATCGCCGGGACCGACCGCGTAACGCAGTTACCGTTCTTCATCACCGCCTGCGACTACACGTTGATGGGAGAGGAGCTCTACGCCGCGACGGCGTATCTGGGCCGGGACCCGCTGTTTTTAGGGAGCTTGAAGGGCCAGGATTGGTCGAAAGCCATCATTATGTTGTTCCTGCTCGTCGGGACGTTATTGATGATAATATCGGGCGACGTCGGCACGGCGTTCGCGAAGTTTTTCTCGACGGCGACCGGCTGAGCCGTTTACGGAGGTAGGAATGCGTCGGGAAGTCCCGCTCGCGATCTGTTTTATAATGGGCCTTATGATGACGGTGCAATTCTTCATCCCGCACCGTTATTCCCAGTGGCTCTTCGACAATATGTTGAAGTGGCTCATCATCGTATTCACCTTCGCGCTCATCTTGGGGATCGGCAGTCTCGTGAAGCTCCACGTTCAGAAGGTCCAGCACCGACGCCGCGATTGGCTCTTCAGCGTCGTCGCCCTCTGCGGCCTCGCCGCCTCTCTCATCACCGGCTTCGGGTGGGGCATCGGCGAGGACAGCCCGTTTATGGTCCTTTATAATTACATCCAAATCCCGATGCAGGCGACGATGTTCTCGCTGCTCGCGTTCTACATCGCCTCCGCGGCGTTTAGGACGTTTCGCGCGCGGACCCTCGAGGCGACGTTGCTGCTCTTCGCCGCCGTAATCGTAATGTTGGGGCGGGTGCCGCTGGAGAGTGTCGTCGGCCGATGGCTGCCGAACCTCGCGGAGTGGGTATTGGACTACCCCAATATGGCGGCGAAGCGGGGTATTATGATAGGCGTGGGCCTGGGCGCCATCTCCACCGCGCTCAAGATAATCTTGGGAATCGAACGCTCCTGGTTAGGCGGCGGTGACTGATACGGCGCGCCGCGCCCGGGCGGAGGTTAGACGTTGAAGATATACGAGAAGTTTCTGCAAATCGACCGGCGTTACATCTTCGTCCTCGTCATCCTCGCCGTAGTCTTGCCGTTGGTCTTTCCCCTCGGGCTGGCCGTAACGACGTCGCCGCCGGTGGAGAACGTCTATAACGAGATTCAAGGTTTGGCGCCGGGGACGCCGGTGCTCATCTCGGTGGACTACGACCCCTCCACCCAACCGGAGCTTTCGCCGATGACGACGGCGCTGCTCCGGCACTGCTTCGCCCGCCACCTACCCGTCATCATCACCGTCCTTCACCCGGGCGGCCCGGGGCTTGCCCTCGAGATCTCCTCGCGGGTCTCGCGGGAGATGGGCGCGAAGATGGGCGTGGACTACGTCTTCTTGGGGTATAAGGTCGGTTCCTCTGCGGTCATCCTCTCGTTGGGCCAGGACTTCCATATCAGCTATCCGGCCGACTATTTCAATACGCCGATAGACGATTTACCCTTGATGAGGAAGGTTAAGAACTACAACGACATCGGCCTGGTGGTTACGATCTCCGGCTCGACCTTTCCGGACGCGTGGGTGGCATATGCCCACGAGCGCTACGGCCAGAAGGTCGCCGCCGGCGTTACCGCGGTTATGGCCGCGGACTATTACCCCTTTCTCGATACCGGCCAGCTCGTCGGCCTCCTCGGCGGCCTTAAGGGCGCCGCGGAATACGAAAAGCTCATCAACCGGCCCGGCAACGGCCTTAAAGGAATGGACGCCCAAACGATCGTCCACCTCTTAATTGTATTGATGATAATCCTGGGCAATATCGCGTATTTCTTCGTCCTCCGGGCAAAGCGGCGGGAAGCGTAACTCGGCCTCGCGGCCGCCTCGCCGCCGCGCGGAGAGGAGCCTGTATGCACCTTTCAACTAACATATGGATATGGGTCGCCGCGGCGCTGACGTTGTGCATCTACTCGTTCTTGTATAAGGACAACCCCTTCTACAAGTTCGCCGAGCACCTCCTCGTCGGCGTCTCCGCGGGCTACCTCTTCGTCATCTACTTTTGGAACAACGTTGTCCCCAACCTCCTCACGCCGCTCCGGGGCGGCTTCGAGACCTTGTTCGCCGAGGGCCGCTTCACCGGCGGGCTCGCCGCGTTGGTCCCGGGTATCCTCGGCGTCTTGCTCTTGACGAGGTTGGTCCCCAAGATAGGTTGGATAAGCCGGTGGGCCATCGGCTTCTACTTCGGCGCGTTCCAGGGGCTTATCATCACCGGCTATATGCAAGCGTGGATTTTGGGCCAGATCTACGGCACTTTTATTAAGGGCGGTCATCCCGTATTCTCGCTCGCACTTTTCGGCAATTTTATTGGCGCCCCCGGGTGGGGGAAGTTCATCCTCGCGATATCGGGGCCGCTGATGATCCTCGGCGTCATCTGCACCCTTACCTACTTTTTCTTCTCGAAGGAACATAAGGGCGTCGTCGGCGGCGTCGCGAAGGCCGGCATCGTATTCCTGATGATCGGCTTTGGCGCTTCCTTCGGCTATACGGTTATGGCCCGCGTGAGCCTGCTCATCGGCCGCCTCCAATTCCTGTTGAGCGATTGGCTCGGCGTCATCAGCTAAGGCCTTTTCGCGTATAATCTATGGCGCGTTATCGGACGTATTTCAGATGGGCCGGCGGCTTGGCGATTGCCTACGCCGCCGTTCTTGTTATCAGCTGGGCGTTGCTCTCCTTCGGCGTCGGCTTGGATGTCTATGACCAGACGCAGCCGACGGCGACGAGACTCTTCAGGATTTACGCCAGCCACGCGGCCGCGGCCGCGGCCTATGTCGCGGTCGCCGGCCGCTTCGTTCTCCTCACCGCGACGCCGGCGTTCGCCCTCTACCTCGGGCGCCGGACGCCCGGGCTCGCTTGGGGCGGCTTGGCCGTCGGCGCCGTAGCCCTGTTCGTCGGCTTGGTCGGCGACCTCTTGGAAGGCGCCGCCTACGGCCTGGCCGCCGCCGGCCCGGGAGGCTCGCTCCTCGCACTCGTCCCGAGCGGCGACGCCCTCCTCCTCATCAATACCCTAGCGGGGGCCCTCGCGATGCCGGCCCAGCTCGCGATGTACGTATGGTTTATCCTGTGGGCTATTGCCTTCGGGAAGGCGGGCTCGAGCCTCGCGCGCGGCGCCGCGGCGGCGTTCTTCGCCGCGCCCGCGTTCTTCGTATTAACGCTCGTCGCGTTCGGCTTGGGGAGCGGTCCTGCGGCCGCGGCGGCGACGTTCCTGGCGACGGTTGCCGAGGCCGGCGCGTTCGCGTTGGGCGGCGGGATATTATTAAGGGTTCAGTCTTGAAGGGTAAAGACTTGACGTAGCGGCGCACTTTTGTTAATATTAGATTATCAAAAAGAATGTTATTAACTAGGAGGCTTTTATGGAAGAAAGGTTACTAAACGATATAAACCATAGGTTAGGTTTGATAATAGGCCTTTTGTCCAGCGATACGACTAAAGATTTTAATAAGGAAGAGAAGGTCGTTTTTCTTTTTGGCTTGGGTTTGGGAAAAGAAGAGATAGGAAAAGTATGCGGTATTTTACCTAAAACGGTCGGCGAAATGCTATCCCGTTTGAAGAAGAAAGGTAAATTAAAGCGTTAAATTATATACTATAAGTATAAACGCAGGCGTTTAGTAACATTAAAGCGGAGCGAATAAATTTAAGGAGAGTAAGGAGGTTAAATGAAAACGCCGGAAGAAAGAATGGGTGCTGAGATAATGGACAAATTAAATCAAGTATTGATATTATTAGGTATGGTTTTAGTTAATAATTTAGGACCGGAAGCTACTTTAACCGAAAAAGCTAGGTTATTAAAAGTAGCGGGGTTGGATAACTCTACGATAGCCGACGTTTTAAATACTACGCCGGGTTCTATAGCAACGTTACTTTATAATATAAAAAAGGGAAAACGTAAGAGGAGGCGTTGAAATAGCATGGTTAAGGATTCCGAAAAGTCCGAAAGGTTATTAGCCTTCCTACTTATCGAGAATATGAAAGGCGGCCAGAGAGAAAAAATTATGAAATTGAAATTAAGCGGTTTCTCAAACCTTGAGATAGCCGATTTGATGGGGATTACTACCCAAGCTGTAGCTAACTATATTTACGAAGCTAAAAAAATCAAAACTACTAGAAGGAAGCGTAAAAAGTGAATTTAGATTATAGGAATTTCACTTACTCTTTAAATCGTATCCGTACGACGGGTTTGCGGACAGGGAAATATAGTTTTCCTAAATTGTATTTTATTGAAAATGCGTTGAGGGTTATAGTAAATACGGTTTTGTCAAACGAAATACATCCAAATTGGTGGGATAGTATATTGAGCTCTGGATTTAAAAATAAAGCGCAAAAAGAAGAAAATAACCACGTCCAGTATTTATCGGTACGTAGACCTCGCTTCTATTCTTCAAATCACAGTATACATTTTATTTATTTAAGCCAATTGATTACCATCGCTGGCCAAAACTCGCATTTATTCGTTCGGTTATTTTCGGATTTCGATAAGTATATAACGGATTTGGAATTATTTAGGCAAGCTAGGAATTATACTTGTCATATGAACTACCCTGCGTATGAAGCTAGGAAAATAGTCGATAAAGCTTTTAGGAAAACTTTACGATATATGAGGACTCTTGAGGGTAAATACGAAATATTAATCCCGTGATTCTTAATAATCCCTGCCTAAACCGCCTGGCTGGGGCGGTTTTTTAATAACCGTTTGCAAATTCCCGCGCCGGCGGCTATAATTATATATAGGTTGAGCCCTTCGATATGTCGGACCAAGAGTATATATATGACCCTACTCCCTACCGCGGCGAGCGCCCCTGGCGGCGCTGGCTCGGCTACGCCGCGGCGTTCGCCATAGGTGTCGTCGTCGGCGCCGTCGTCATAGGCCGGGGGCGCCCGGCACCCGAGCGCGAAACGGCGTCGACGGCCGAAGCGCCCGTGCCCGAGGTCGCCCCCGAAGCGCCCGCCGCGGAGCCCGAGGCCGCACTTACGGCCGAGGCCGGGGAGGACGTTATGGTTATGACCGAGCCGCCCGCGGTCCAACCGCGTACGCCGGCCGCGCCCTCGCGGCCGTCGCCCGCCGAAGTCGCGCCCTCGCCCGGTGGCCCGGGTCTCCCCGCCGGCGACGTCCACCGCGTCGTTACCCGTCACCTCGCCGGTATCCAGAACGAATACCGCGCCGCCCTCAAGAACAACCCGAGCCTCGCCGGCGGCAAGATTTCGGTCCGCTTCACGATCTCCGCCGCCGGGACCGTTACTTCCGCGGAAGTCCTCGCCGATACCGTCGGGAGCCCGGCGTTCGCCGCGGCCGTCCTCAGGCGTGTCCGGACGTGGAAGTTCCCGC
>CAZJNB010000124.1:0-6340 GCA_964547385.1 uncultured bacterium | reverse complement strand
GGCGCGGGCTTTCGGGAGAACGACGACTTCGAGGGTAAGGGCTGCCACGCCAAGCTCTCCTATGAGCTCGGCGAAGGGCGGGCGTTCTCGCTTCGCGGCCAATACCAGCGGTCCGAGCTCGGCGTCCCCGGCTCGCTGAGCTATCCCTCGCCGAACGCGCGCCAGGCGGACGACTACGTCGGAGGGAACGCCGGTTACGAGGGCGTAGTTGCCGGCCCGTTTTCGACGTCGGCGCATATTTTCTATAAATCGCAGGAGCGGAAGTATCAAGACCCGGATTACAGCGTTGACGATAATCACCGGACCAAAACGTTGGGAGGCCGGGTGGTCAACTTCTACCAGCTGTCGTCGTGGAACCGGCTGGCCGCGGGCGGCGAGTTCGAGCACGCGCGGACGGCGAGCACCGCTATTGGCGACGTTCTGGCCGATAGCTGGGGCGTATTCGCGCAAGAGGATATACGGCTCGGCGCCTTCACGACCGTAGCGGGGGCCCGCTACGACGTCTCCGGCCGTTACGGCGACGCGGTATCGCCCCGGCTGGGGTTCCGTTACCGTTTTTCGGATTACGTGAGCGCGCGCGCCGCGGTTGGGCGGAGTTTTCGGGCGCCGACGTTCGACGAGCTGTTCTGGCCGCCGGACCCGGTGTGGGGCGGCGGCGGCAACCCGGACCTTAGGCCCGAGTATTGTTGGAGCTACGAAGTGGGACCGACGTTCTCGTGGCGCGAACGACTTCGGCTCGAGCTCACCGCGTTCCGCGCCGACTACGCCGACCTCATCAACGGTTGGCCGCCGGCGAACGTGGGGCGCGCGGTCATCCTGGGAGGCGAGGCGGCCGTTACGGCCCGGCCCGTCGCGGCGCTTCCGGCGTTGGCGCTGGAGCTGAGCGGGACCGTCCTCGCGAGCGAGGACCGGGAGACCGGCGAAAAACTCGACTACCGGCCGCGCTTCACGTCGTTCGGCGAGGTGCGTTATACGCGTTATCTTAAGGGCGACGCGTTCGTCGTAACGCCGTCGTTTTCTACGGAGCTCGTAGGCCGCCAGCAGTATACTTATACGGACCCGGCGACCTTCGCGACTTATAAGCGCTGGTTGCCGGCGTATACCGTCTTCACCGGCCGGCTCGGCCTCCGGGTATATTACCCGGAATTCTACGTCGCGGTGAAGAACATTGGCGACGCGCAATATCAGTCGATCTGGGACTACCCGATGCCCGGGCGAACGTTCAAGGCCGGTATGACGTTGACGCTGTAGCGCTCGCTCTTGCGAAAAGCCGGCCGCGGGAGGCCGGCTATTTTTGGTGGCGAAGTCGGCGTTTTCATCTTAAAATCTATGGCGATGGCTCGAGGTGTTAAAAAGCTCCGCTTCGCCGCGGAGATTTTATTCGTTAGCGAAAGGGAGCGTGAGGAGTTGGAGGAGCCGGGACGGTGAGGAAGTATATATTAGCGGGCGTCGTAGTAACCGTTGCGGTGCTTTCGCTTATCCTACAAGCGCGGGTGCCCCACCCGTATCGGAATATGTTAGTGCCGGTTTTGGAGAAGGGGTGGCACCTGGCGCTCTTTGGCGCGATGTGGCTCGCGGCGTATTTCGTCGGCCGGCGGCTCCTCGTGCTTATGGGGTATCGCCGGCGGGTGCCGCCGGAGCTCGCGCTGGCCGGCGGGATAATAATTTTCAGCTTGTTATCGTTGGCGCTGGCCGCGGCGCAGGTGGCGTACGGTTGGGTAGTCAAACTGGTCGTCGTCGGCGTCCTGGCCGCCGGGTGCTATCCTTGGGCCAGGCGGCTTGGCGGCGCGCGGGCGCGGGTGCGGCGGTGGCTCGCCGAGTTGGAGGTGGGCCCGGCCGTTCTCCTTGTCTTCGGCGCAATGTTAATCGTCCCAATTGCGCTGTGCGCGGCGCAGCCGCCCATATATTGGGACGCTCTTACGTATCACCTCGCGGTCCCGCAGGCCTACGCGCAAGGGCACGGCTTCGTCTACCTACCGTATAATATCTACGCGTCGATGCCTATGGGCGCAACGATGTTTTATCTATGGGGGATATTGTGGGACGGCCTGACCAACGCAAACGCGTCCTATTTCGTCGTATCCTTAATCGTTGTGGCGCTGGTCTACCGGTTGGCCCGGTTCTGGTTATCGCAATTCTACGCCGCGACGGCGGCCTTTCTCGTTTTCCTAACGCCGTTATTCTTCGATATATTGGCGGGCGCTAACGTGGACCACTTCTTAATCCTCTACGTCGTCGCCGCGTTGTATTTTTATTTCTTACCGGACGGGGAACCCGGCTCGGCTCGTCGAGCCGTCGCGGTTGGGTTCTTCCTGGGCGCGGCCCTCGCGGTTAAATACACGTCCGTCTACGCGTGGGCGGCGTTTATACCGATTTTAATATACGACTTAACGCGTCGGCGCGTACGCCTGCGCCAAGTCGCCGTAATTTTCGCTATAGGTTTCGTATTCATCGCGCCGTGGCTTGTCAAGGCGTACGTCGAGCGAGGGAATCCGGTATTCCCTTTATTATACAACGTGTTCGGCGGTCGGGACTTTTCGGCGGAGCAGGTCCGGCGTCTCGTGACGTGGCAATACGAGATGGGCGCCGGGCGGGCGTGGTTCGATTATCTCCTACTCCCGTACCGCATCACCGTCTACAGCGGCTATGACTATAAGACGTTCGCCGGCATTTACTTCCCGTATTTATTGCCGCTCGCGGCGTTGGCGATATGGGCGTTTAGGCGCGCCGGACGGCTGGTCGTTTTCGGATGGGCTTATTTCCTATTCTGGGCGTTGGGCCCGCAACAACTGCGTTTCCTCGGCGGCGGTTTTGCGGCGTTGGCCGTCGCCGCGGCGGCGACGCTGCAGGCGGCGGAAGGGCGCTTCGACGCCGGGGCCCGAACGGCGTGGCGCATCACCGTCGTCGCCGGAATAACCTTCACCGGCCTGGCGTTCAACATCGGCGGCCTTGTAAATAACTTATCGGGTTTTAGCTACCTCGCCGGCCGGGACCGGGAGACCTTCCTCGAGAATTCGTGCGGCTTCTACCGGGCACAGAAGTTCATCAACGAGGAGCTCCCGGCGGACGCGAAGATATTAATGATATTCACCAATCATACGCTCTATCTGAAGAAGGACGCGGTCTACGATTCCTTCTTCGAGGCGTCGCCGTTCCTGATGGCGGCGGAGGAGGGCGCGGACGCCGAGGGCCTTTACCGGCTCGCGCGCCGTTGGGGGATTACGCACGTGCACGTATTCCATTACTACAAGGCGTGGGGCAACTATCCGCCCGCCGTTAAAGAAATATTCTACCGCTTCCTAGTGCGCTATAGCAAGCCGGTCTACCGGGACACGCTGAACGACATCTACGAGTTGGAGGTCGTTCCCGGCGATTGACCGCTTGCGTGTCCGGCGTAGTTATTATAAGATAGCGCAAATTAGCTTTCGGCCGATATGGCGTAGTTTTAGCGAGAGGAGTGCGTTATGGGCGACGATTACGGCTTGGACAAGATAGGCTTGCGGACTAAAGAGAACGTCTACCGGAACGTCTCGCCGCCGGTGTTGGTTGAGATGGCGGTCCGCCGTGGCGAGGGCGAGTTGGCGCAGAACGGCGCGCTGGTAGTCCGCACGCCGGACCGGACCGGCCGTTCGCCCAACGATAAATTTATCGTCCGCGACGGCGCCACCGAGAAAGATATCTGGTGGGGGGACGTGAACGTCGCGATGGAGCCGGCTACCTTCGACGCGCTTTATGCGAAAGTCGCGGCCCACCTCTCGGGCCGGGACTTGTTCCTCTTCGACGGCTTCGTGGGCGCGGACGCCAAGTATTCCTACGGCGTCCGCATCGTAACGGAAAAGGCGTGGCAAGGCCTTTTCGCCCGGACGCTCTTCCGCCGCCCTACGGCCGAGCAGTTAGCGAAGCATCATGCTGATTTTACGGTAGTGGACGCGTGCGAGTTCCGCGCGGACCCGAAGGCCGACGGCGTCCGTTCTTACGTCGTGGTCGCCGTCGATTTGCGGAAGAACCTCATCCTCATCACCGGCTCGCATTACGGCGGCGAGATAAAGAAGAGTATATTTACGATTATGAACTATTTGCTGCCGGCGCGGAACGTTTGCCCGATGCATTGTTCTTGCAACGTGGGCGCCGACGGCGACGCCGCCCTTTTCTTCGGCCTCTCCGGCACCGGCAAGACGACGCTGTCCGCCGACCCCCGGCGGCGCCTTATCGGCGACGATGAAACCGGCTGGAGCGACGACGGCTGCTTCAACTTCGAGGGCGGCTGTTACGCCAAGGTCATCCGCCTCTCCGCGGAGGACGAGCCCCAGATATATAACGCCATTAAGTTCGGCTCGCTTCTCGAGAACGTCGTAGTGGACCCGACGACGCGGGCGATTGACTATGACGACGGCTCGATTACCGAGAACACCCGGGCTACCTATCCGGTGGAGTATATCCCCAATTGTATCGTCGAAGGCGTCGCCGGCCACCCGCGGAACGTCTTCTTCCTGACCGCGGACGCCTTCGGCGTCCTCCCACCCATATCCAAGCTCACGCCGGAGATGGCTATGTATCACTACCTCTCCGGCTATACCGCCAAGCTCGCCGGGACCGAGGCCGGCGTCGACGAACCGCAGGCCACGTTCAGCGCGGGCTTCGGCTTGCCCTTCCTCCCGCGGCACCCCACCGTTTATGCGACCCTCTTGGGCGAGCGGCTCGCGAAGCATCGGACGAACTGTTGGCTCGTCAACACCGGGTGGAGCGGCGGGCCCTACGGCGAGGGTAAGCGGATGGCGATCTCGGTGACGCGGGGGCTTCTCGCTGCGGCGATCGAGGGCGTTCTCGAGAAGCAGGAATTCGCGCCGGACCCGGTTTTTCAGCTCCCGATCCCCAAGGCGTGCCCGGGCGTCCCGGCGGAGGTCTTGGTGCCCAGGAATACTTGGAAAGATAAAGCCGCCTACGACGCGAAGGCCGCGGAGCTTGCGGCGCGCTTCGCCGAGAACTTCCGCCAGTTCGCGGATATGGCGAGCGACGCGGTGAAGGCCGCGGGACCGCGAGGATAACGAAAGGCGTGTAGGGGAGATAAGGCATATAGGAAAAAGCCGCGCCCGTCGGGCGCGGCTTTTTGTTGCGCACGGCCGCTAAGCGGCGCCGGCGGCGTTCAGGCGCTCCTTCATCTTTTTCCCGGGGATGAACTTAACGCGGCGGGTGGGCGGAATAACGATTTGGGTGTTGGTGCTCAGGTTACGCGCGACTTTTTGTTTGGTATGGCGCACCTTGAAGACGCCGAAGCCGCGGATTTCGACTTTTCCGCCCGCGGCGAGGGTAGCTTTAATTTCGGCCAACAATTGGTCGATAACCGAGACGGAACGTTTATGGGTGATGCCGGTGCGGAGGGCCACTTCCGCGGCGATTTCTTTTTTAGTCATATTATTTCTCCCCGGTAACGCAATGGCCGCCGGCTTAGGAATGCATCGCGGTATATAGCTGGCGGAATTCTTCGTTGGTTATAAGTGCCTTGTTCACCAAATGATACGTCTCAAGGAGCTTATCCGTTTGGCGCATTCGCTTCGAAAAGACTTCGGCGATCGCCAGTAAGAGCTTCGCGCCGAGGGCGCTCTCGCTGTCAATAATGTTTCTGAAAGCTGTGCGGGAGAAGGAGAGGAGGACGCATTCGTCCAGCGCCGCGGCCCCCGCCGAGCGCGGGTATTCGTCAATAAGCGACATCTCGCCGAAGGCGGCGCCCGGGGCGAACTCTGCGAATACGATCTCGTTGCCCTCGAACATCCGGTAGATTTTTACGCGGCCACTTTTGATGATAAACATCTCGTTACCAATGCTGCCGGCGTCGAATATGATTTTACCCCGGTCGAACCGGATGTCCTCCGCATGGCTGAGGACGCGCGCCCGCTCGTCGTCGCTCAGGTACTTGAAAATCTCAATATCCCGAAGGTTGCTATCGAACGCCATTATGACCCTGCCTTTATGGTATGACGTTAACTTTTACCATTCCTTATATCATAGTCTAAAACGTTGCGCAACGAAAAAAGGTTTGGGCGGGCGGGCGGTTTCGGCGCCGGCCGCGGCGATTGCGCCGGTTTCCTATTTAGGGTATAATAGCCGCGTGCAGGTTTTAACCTTGGGAGCGACGCTTGTCTGGACCTTTACCGCGGGCGCGCCGGCGGATGCGCCGCCGTTAGTTTTCGGCGACCACGTCTACTACGCCGCGGCGGACAAAAAGCTCTATGCGTTGCGGCTCGGCGACGGCGAGCGGTTGTGGTCGCGGCGATTCAAGGCGCCGCTCGCGGCGACGCCCGCCGCCGCCGGCGATGTCGTCTACCAATACGTTCCCTTTAAG
>CAZJNB010000123.1:0-6395 GCA_964547385.1 uncultured bacterium | reverse complement strand
ATGTGGGCGTAAACGGACATCTCTCACCTACGTTACTCCATCCAACGGGTTACTTCCGCCGCCGGCCGGCGGCTCGACTTCGCCGTCTTCGCCGGAACGCCTACCGGGATGAGAGCTACCGGCCGTTCGTCCGCGTCCAGTTCCAGCGCGCGCCCGACCCCGGCCTCGTCGAACGCGCCTACCCAGCAAGTCCCCAGCCCCATCTCATAGGCGGCGAGCAATATATTTTGAACGGCCGCCGCGGTGTCCTGCAAGCAATAAAGCTCGCGGCCCCGGGCGCCGTAACGGGCGCTCGCCGGCGGGACCGCGGCGACGCCGATGACCGCGGGTGCCGCCGCTACGAAACGCTGGCCGCCGGCCGCGGCCGCGAGGGCTTCTTTGACCACGGTCGCGGTAACGACGACGAAACGCCACGGCTGGAGGTTCCCCGCCGTCGGCGCCCACCGCGCCGCTTCCACTAACTTCTCGAGTTGCTCGCGGCGCACCGGCTCGTCGGTGAACCGCCGTATCGAACGGCGCTCGATGATAGCGGTGAATACGTCCATAACGCTCAGCCGTCCCACTCGCCGCTGAACTCGTTCACCAATACTTCGTCGAGTTCGTCGGCGACCTCCGCCACGCGGATGAGAGCGCGCATCGCCTCGTCGAAGCCGAGGCCGGCCATCTCGCGGTTGATCTCCAGCCATACGACGTCTTCGCGAAGCGAAAACTTGACCGCGATCCGTTGCGCGTTCTCTTCCAGGAGGCGTTCGAAGAGCTCCTCCCGTCGGGCGCGCGGCACCGCCATAATGGGCGCCGCGATGTTCACGTAATACTCGCCCGCGATGTCAACCAGCGAGATGAAAATATCCGCGGAGCCCTTATAGAAACGCCAGCATCCCTGCTCGTCGTTGTAGCATTCGGCCGGCTCCAAACCTACCCGCCGAATTACGGTTTCTATGAGCTTGGTATATTCTTCTACCTTCTCTTTCATATTATGAACTCGCCCGCAACAGCCCCACCGGCGTCTGCTCGAGCTGTTGTCCGAGGGGGTTGTCCCGGCACCGTTCCTCTACCCACCGAGCGGCCACGCCGGGCGAGTGTCCCAGGCAATCGCAGTTGCCGTAGTCGCCCGCGTCGATTATCGCGGCTTCGCAGCCGGTCCTCATCTTTATCGCCGTCGCGACCGCGTCCCCCGCCGCCGGCCCGTAGATGAGAAGCCGGATGAGGGGCTCGAAGCTCTGCTTCCGGGTGCCGTCGATCTCGGCGACGCCGTGGCCCGTTATCCGATAAAACACGCCCCGTTGGCCGAAGAGTTTCCCGAGCGCCGAGCAGAAAGCCGCCCACAAAACGCGGGGGAGGCCGACGAGGTCTATCGCCGCCTGCATCTTCTCGGCGATACCCACGGCGCCGAAGCCGTACGCCGGCTTGGATACAAACCGCCATAATACCCGCGCCCACAGGCTAACCCGGATGTCGTCGAAGGGAACGGTCCGCCCCTGGCATATCGATACGACCTTCGACGTTACCAATATTATATCGCCGGGCCGACGCCCGGGCGCCGTATACCTCGCGACGACCTCAACGATATCGTCGCCGTAGGCGATTACGTGCGTCCGGACCGGAACCTTTTCGACGAGGGCCTTTTCCACCGAAACACTTCAATCCTTCTTGTTACCGATAAAATAGCACACGCGCCTAATCCATACAAGCGTAAACTACAGCTCGCGCCGCGGCTAACTTGACCGGTAACGCCGGCTATGGTAGCATAGCAAGAGTGATTTTCGGTGAATAGGATGAAGCGGGAGAGCGCCCAGGGCGGCGAGATTTATCTTGATAATGCCGCGACTTCGTGGCCGAAGCCGCCGCAAGTAATGGCCGCGATGGCCGGATACCAAGAGCGGATCGGCGCCAGCGCCGGCCGCGGCGGTTACCGGCGGGCGGTGGAGGCCTCCCGCGTTCTGGTGGACGCCCGCGAGGTTATCGCGCGCCTTTTTGCCATCGACGACCCGCGCCGGGTCATCTTCACCCTCAACGCCACCGCGGCGCTCAACTTGGCCCTGCACGGCTTCCTGGGCGCCGGCGACCATGTCGTTACGACCTCGATGGAACACAATTCGGTGGCGCGGCCGCTAAACTATTTGGAACAGGAGCTCGAGCTCGACGTTACCTACGTCCGGTGTTCGCCCCAGGGATTTCTCGAGCCGGCGGACTTCGCCCGGGCCCTAACGCCGAAGACGCGGCTCGCCGCGGTAATCCACGGCTCGAACGTTTGCGGCGCCGTCAACGACCTGGCCGCGGTCGGTGCCATCTGCCGCGAGCGGGGCGTGACGTTCCTCGTGGACGCGGCGCAGACCGCGGGTTCGGTCCCTATTGACGTGGGTGCGATGAAGATTGACCTCCTCGCGTTCCCGGGACACAAGGGTTTGATGGGACCGCTCGGGACGGGCGCGCTCTACGTGGGTCCGGGGGTGGAGCTCCGGTCGTTCGTCCAGGGCGGCACCGGGACCAACTCCGAACTTACGGTCCAGCCCGACTTCTTGCCGGACCGCTACGAGGCGGGTTCCCACAACGCGTTGGGCCTCGCCGGCCTTAAGGCGGCGTGCGAATTCATCGAAGGAATTACGCCGGCGGCCATCGGCGCCCACAAGGCGAAACTGGCCGCGCGCTTCGTAGCCGCGCTCGACGACGTGAAGGGCGTGGAGTATTTCGGCCCGAGGGATTTCTCCCGTAGCGCCGGCGTCTGTTCGGTCCAAGTGAAGGGAAAGGACCCGGCCGAAGTCGGCCTGTCGTTGGACGCCTCGTACCGTATAATGGCGCGGACCGGCCTCCATTGTTCGCCGCTCGCCCATCGAACGTTGGGGACGCTCGATAGAGGGACCGTTCGTTTTTCTTTCGGCTACTTCAATACGGAGGAAGACGCCGATGCCGCCGCGGCGGCGTTGGCCGATATCGCCGGGCATAGAGGATAGGCGGTTTTATGAGAAGGATACTTTCGTGTTTGGCGGTGGGCATTTTCGTCTTGGGGCTCGGTTGCGCCGAGGACGAGCCGCCGGACGTTTCGCTCTGGTCGGTCTATCGGGGCCCGACGGTGGGCGGCGTCAGCCTTAAGGGGTTGGACGGCTCCGGCCCGCGGGACGTGTGGACCGTGGGTGCCGGCGGGACTATTTTGCATTACGACGGCTTCCACTGGGCGCAATACGAGATGTCGATAACGGATCTGGACCTCTATGCGGTCGTGATGACCTCCGGGAGTTCGGGATGGGCGGTGGGCGCGGACGGCATCGTTCTCCGTTACGGAAACGGCCAGTGGTACGATAACTACCACGCGGGCGGCCACGACCTCTACGGCGTCGCCTTCGCCGAGGATGGGACCGGCTTCGCGGTGGGCGACGGCGGCGCTATCTTCCGCTACGACGGCGCCGTTTGGCAGGACGTCTCGCCGGCCGGCGTTACCGCCAACCTTCGCGCCGTCGCGACGACCGCGACCGGTTCGGCGTGGGCCGTCGGCGACGGCGGCACCATCCTCTACTTCGACGGCGCCGTGTGGCAACAGCTGACGTCGCCTACGACGGAGAAGCTGAACGCGTTGGCGCTCGCGCCGGACGGCGTCTACGCGGCCGGCGACGCGGGCGTCATCCTCTACAACGCCGGGAGTGGTTGGTCGGTGATGGCCACGCCCACGACGCGCGAGCTCCACGGCGTCGCCGCCACCGCGGCCATGGCCTTCGCCGGCGGTAACGACGGTTCCCTCGTAGGCGCCAAGGACGGCGTGTGGGGGCCGGTGGGGCTGGACGCCGGGCCGGTCAACATCAACGCCGTTACGCTGTGCAACAGCGCCGAGGGGTGGGCCGTCGGCGACCAGGCGGTCATCCTCCGCTACGGCCGCGCCTGGAATTGAGTTGAGTTTGACGTTGGGTAAAAAAAGGGGAGCCCGGGCGGCTCCTCTTTTTTATTCGGGCGGCCATCGGACGCGGCCTAAATTAGGCCCGTGGCGACCTTATAGGTATTGACGTGGACCGTCACGGTATCCTCGGTTCGCGCCGCGTAACCGCCGGCGAGCAGTATAGCCACCGGGATGCGCCGCTTGCGACAGGCGCCCAGCACGATACGGTCGCGCTCGAGCAGGCCGTCGAGGCTGAGTCGGAGCGTTCCGAGCTGGTCGCCGGCGTAGGGGTCGGCGCCCGCGACGTAGACGACGAGCTCGGGCCGGTGCCCGTCGAGTATCGTCGGGACGTGTTCGCGGAGCCGGGGGAGGTAGTCGTCGTCGCCGGCGAAGGAGGGGAGGCCGATGTCGAGGTCGCTCTTCTCCTTTACCGGGTAGAGGTTCTCCTCGTGGAGGGAAAAGGTGAAGACGGCCGGCTCGGCGCCGAAGATGTGGGCGGTGCCGTTGCCCTGGTGGAGGTCGCAGTCGATGACCGCGGCCCGGGCGATGCGGCCTTCGTGTTGCATGACCCGCACCGCGAGGGCGACGTCGTTGAGGTAACAGAAGCCCTCGGCGTGACCGGCGAAGGCGTGGTGGAGGCCGCCGGCGACGTTCATCGCGACGCCGTGCTCCAGCGCCAGCCGGCCGGCGAGGATAGAACCGCCGGCGCCCAGCGCAAACGCCCGGGCGATGTCCGGCGTGAGCGCTATCTCGGAGGAAGCGGTGCGCGGCGTCCAGCGCGCGGCGAAGAAGTCGTCCAAATACTCGGGCGTGTGGACGAGCTCGAGTTCGGCGCGGGACGCCGGCGCCGGCTCGACTACGTCGCCGAGGATGCCCTCGGCCTCGAGCCGCTCGACGATAAGGCGATACTTCTCGATGGGGAAGACGTGGCCGCGGAGGTCGGCGAAGTAGCGCGGCGAGTAGACAACCGGTATCGACTTCATATTAAAAGGAGAGGGAGAAGCCGTAGAGCGGCGTGAGGTCTTTGTGCCGGTGCCCGGAGCGATAGACGCTGACGCAGGGCGAAAGGCGAAGCGGGCGCGAGGACGTATCGGTTTCTGGTTTCTTCACCCAGTTATAAACTGCGGCGTTAAGAAACGCGGTGGGCACGACGCCCCAAAGGACCCCTCGCCAAAAAGCGTCGAAATCATCGGTATCCTTGGATAACGGGATGGCGACGAAGCCGGCGGCGATAGCGAGCGGTACGCACGCGAGCGAAGGAAATATATAAGCGGAGCCGCGATTTGACGACCGCGCTCCGAACCTTTCCCCGATCCCCATCGTCCCGAGAGTCGTTACAAAAGGATAAGCGAAGGCTAAGCCGTTACCAATTACGGTGGCGGGCCACGCCGGCCCGTCCTCCACCGTTCAGCCGGACCCTTCCGCGCCGGTCGCGTTCGAAATGGCTAATACGTATAGTCCGCCCACAACGACCGGTGCGCTTACAAACGCGCCTGTGGCTACTTCGCCGAAGTAGAGGCCCGGGCGGAAGCCCCCAGGCTCACCCGCGTCCGCGGCGCTCGTTCCCGCGGCGAGGGCCGAAATAACGACCGCGATACGCGCCGCGGCGCGCGGACCCTTGTCCCTCTTCTTTCGCGGGCGCATAATTTCCCTAAGGATTAGTTTTCCTAAAACGATACCGTTATCCCCCAGACGGGCGTTAGCTCTTCGCCGTCGGCGCCGAGCCGGCAGACGTAAAACGACGGCGTAACGCGGAGCGAATACCCGGGGACCTCGGCGAAATACGGCTCTTTGAGGGCGTTGTAGACGAGGGCGTTGAGGAAGGCCGCGGGGATGACGCTGTAGAACGCGGCGCCGACGGCGGCGGCGCCCCGGTCCTCCTTCGCGAGGGCCCACCCGACCGCGCCGGCGGCGGCCGCGGCGCCGTAAGAGACGGCCGTCGTCGCGAGTAGGAGGCTCCTGCGGTTGGCGGCGGGGAGGCCGGCGTTCTCGCCAACGAAATAGACGGTGAGGGCCGACGCCACCGGCGCGGCGCCGGAGATAGCGTAGGACGCCTTCTCCCGGGCGGTGCCGGCGTTCTCGGCCGGGTCGCCGCCCACGGTGTAGCCGGCTACGAAGAAGGCGACGCCCACGGTGCCGCCCAGCGCGGCCTCGCTGAAGAAGAGCGCGTCCGGCGTGCCGCCCGGCTCGCCGCCTCGCGCGGCGGCCGCGAAGAACGAAAATATCGCGACTGAAGCCAATAGTTTATACATAATTGAAGGCGCAGGTTTTTAGAAGGAAAAGGCCGCCGTGAAATAAACGCCGTTGGCGGGTGTTTCGTTTTCGGCGCGTTTGACCAAGTTATAGGCTACCGTCGAGGCCGCGGGCGCGAAGTGTATTGCGATGAGCAATCTTTTATATTTGCCGACGAGTTAACCGGCGGCGACGGTGGCGTAGGAATCCCCCACTGCGGCGCCCGCGTGCGCCCAGTCGTTGGCGCTGTCGTCGCCCCATATTTCGTCGACGCCGTAGACGCCGAGGCTGACGCCCC
>CAZJNB010000122.1:0-6399 GCA_964547385.1 uncultured bacterium | reverse complement strand
CCTCCACGCCGGTCGTATTGATCAACCACTGGAGGGCCTCGTAGACGTCGATACGACCCGCGCCGTAGTCGTTCTCCTTACCGGGCACAGAGCCGATGTCAACGGCCGTAACCTCGAGGGCCTTCTCAATCTGCGCGGGCGGGAGGGTATCTTTATAGTCGAGCAGGAGGGCTACGGCGCCCGCGGCGCAAGGCGTAGACATCGACGTCCCGGACTTATAGACGTAGCCGTTGATGTTGTTGTAGTCGCAGGATTTGATGCTGTCGCCCGGCGCCATTATATCCGGCTTGAGTAAACCCATCCCCGGGCTCCAGAAGTAATCGTTGTAGGGCGGAATGTTGGGGTGGCGGTTGCCCTGCCACGTGGAGGGCCCGCGGCCGCTGTAATAGGAACGGCCGTCACTGCTGTTCGTCGCGCCGACGGCGACGGTGCCGGCGACGCCGCCGGTTAACGTCTGGTTGGGGTTGAGCCACGGCGGCGGGACGCACCCGGGCGCGGCGATGTTGAACGGGATGGGGTAGCCCGAGCCGGTAAGGTGCCCCTGGTTGCCGGTCGAGTTGGTATGGAAGACGCCCGCGGCCAACGTCGCTTCGCTGGCCTGGCGGTGCTGGGCGTAGAGCGGACTCGAGGGATACTTCTTCGACCACGATTGGGTAATGACGTCCGCGCCTTCGGATATCGCCCACTGCCACGCCTGGAACCAGGAGCTCTCGGAGCCGCCCAACTTCGCGATCATTATCGTCGCGTTGGGAGCGACGCCGCATTGGGAGCCGGCGGTACCGTCGCTCGCGACGGTCCCGGCGACGTGGGTGCCGTGGCCGCTGTAGTCCATCGTGTCGTTGGGGTCGCCGCCCGAGAAGTTGCGGCCGTGGTTGGGATAGCCGGACTTGTTCCACATATGGTCGGCGAGGTCGCGGTGGTTGTAGTTGACGCCGCCGTCGCAGACGGCCACGACGATGCCGGTGCCATCGTACCCGGCGGCCCAGACCTCCGGCGCCCGGATCTTACTTACGCCCCAGACGATCTCGTCGGACGTAACGCCGGTTTCCGCTACGTCCATTAGGAGCTCCACGGGAACTTCCTCGTCCCAGTCCACGAAGGAGACACCCGCCAGCAGGGATACCTGCTCGATAGTAGGCCGGTCGGCGCGGGCGATAACCGCGTTCACGAGCCACAAGGACTCGATACCCTCGGCGTGGCCCGCCGCGGCGCGGCTCTCGAGATAGGAGATGACTTCGCGCTGGCTGGCTCCGGCCACCCGGCTCAGCTCGCGCTCGACTATGACGCGCCGCTCGGCACGGCTCCGGCCCTCGGTCAAGGCCATAAGCTCCTCCTGCGGCACCCGCGCTTCCATAACGATGATAATCCGAACGAGTTCATCCGGGGCGACCGTCTCCAGGTGAGATACGAGCTCAGGCGTTACCCGCGGCGCGGCCGCCGCGGCCGCGGCGACGACGAGGATGGTAGCGATTAGCCCTCTCATAATACTCCTCCTCATATGGAACAACTTCCCCGAAGGAAATACTCCGATAAACTACTTTACGTATCCCGAACTTCGCAATTATTATATCATATTTGCCAGGGAACGTCCAGCTCCTCCGAAACTAAGGCGTTGCGGCCTTCGCGGCTGTATGTTAATTTCCACCGGTTCTTATGTTCCCGCGTCGCTATAACGAGCCGCCTTCGCTTAGCGTCATCTTCCCCACGTTCAACGAGGAGGATAATATCGTCGCCTCGGTCGAGCGAGCGCGTGCGGTCTTGTCTAAACATTTCGACGATTACGAAATAATAATCGTGGACGACGGCTCGAGCGACGGGACGCCGGCACTCGCCGACGAGCTCACCGAGCGCTACGGTAAGGTCCGGGCCCTCCGCCACGACCGGAATTACACCCTGGGGCGAACGCTCCGGACCGGCTTCGCCGCGGCGACGAAAGACCTCTTGTTTTACACCGACGCCGACCTCCCCATCGACTTCCAAGATATACCCCGGGGCGTCGAGCTGATGCGCCGAACGGGCGCGGACGCCGTAATCGGCTACCGCCTGGAGCGGAACGAACGCTGGCACCGGACGCTCTATTCGGGCGTCTACAACCGGCTTGTGAACGCCCTCTTCGCCCTCGGCGTCCGCGACGTGAACTTCTCCTTTAAGATGTTTAGGAACGGTGCCCTCACGGTCTCGGCGCTAACGTCCGAGGGGTCCTTCATCGACGCCGAGATGTTAGCCCGGGCCAGGGCCGCAGGGGCCAAGATAGTCGAGATGGGCCTCCACTACTTCCCGCGACGCGCCGGCCGCTCTACCCTCGCCCGCCCCGGCGTCATCTTGAAAATACTCCGCGAGATGGGCCGGTTTTGGTGGCAAGAGTGGCGCGGGCGGCCACGCGGCCGTTAAGGATGACGCGAGAAGGTCTTACAAACTCTCCTCCGGCACGCCGGGGCGATGAGGTCGTTGCATAACGCAATATGCTATGGTATAATCGCTTGGAAGTTGACGGTCGCCCCCAAGAGTAATTAGGGAAGGCTCGCTATGAGATTCAGCGTATTCGACTTCTTGTTCGCCCTCGTCCTGGTGCTGGCGGCGGTAGCCGCGGCCGCGGCGTTCGTGCTCGTGGAGCCGTATCCGGCGGTCATCGTTGCCGCCTTCGCCGCGGGCGCGGCGACGTTCCTCTACCTCACGATTCGCGTTAAAATGGGCGGCATCGTCGCGACGGTGGAACGCCGGCTCGAGGAGCAGGAGGCCGCCGCGGCGGAACACCGGCAAGCGATAGACAAATCTTTCGCCGAGCTCGAGAAGCTGAGCCGAGAGACCCACGAACAGATCACCGCCGCCAACGATAAGAGCCACCGGGAGGTCGAAGCCCTCCGCGCCAACGTTAACGGCGTCATTAAAGAATTCAACGGCCAAGTTAGTAAAATCGCGGCGAGTTTGCGGGAGATACAGACGAAATACGACACCAGCGTTACCGGCTTGGAGAAAAACCTCGCCGCCACGGCCCGGGATCACAAAAAGACGGCCGCCTCGCTCGAAAAGCTGACCGCCGACTTCAACGACTTCGTCGCCGAAGAGCAGGGCTTCCGCAAAACGATGGGCGCGGAGCTCGCCCAACGCGTCTCGGAACTCCGAGACTTCATCCGCGAGAAACGTAAGAGCCTCCAAATATAAACCCATGCCAAACATAGCCGCGAAACGCCCAAGTGAAGAGATCCGCGCCACCGTCCTCTTCGCCGACATTATTAACTCCACCGGCATCTCCGGCGTTCAGGACCCGGCAAGCTACAACCGGATGTTGACCGAATACCAGGCCTTGGTCTTCGACGTAATTACGGACCACGTCCGCCAATACCGCTACGCGCCGCGCGAAAAGCTGAGCGAACGGGGAACCGACACCCGCATCGGCCGGGAATACGAATGGGACATCGCCGGCGACGAGGCGCGCGTATTCTTCTATTCCGACAACGCCGAATACGACGTCCGCTCCGCGCTCCAGCTCGCCATTAAAATTAAACTGGCCTGGCTCACCTCCAACTTCAACTTCGGCGCCTTCGACGACAAGGGCGTCATCTTCGACCTCGCCATCGGCGCCCATACCGGCAAAGTCATCCGCGAAGTCAAGGACTGGCGCCAAAGGAGCAACGACGTCGTCCCGCGCATCGACGGCTTCGCGATAAACATCGGAAAAAAAGTAGAAGGTTTCTCCCGCACCAGCCAGCTCTTCAAACTATGCGTGAGCGGTAACGTCCGCTCGATATTAGAACAGAAGCGCAACTTCGCCGTAAAGTTCTCCTCGGATAAACAACAGAAACTGAAGGACTCGGCGATAACGATAACCGTCTACGAGATCGTCTCCTTTCTCGACCACGAAGTCTTCACGTTTCTCCCGGCCAACCTCAAAGAGAGAACCCTAAGCCGGATGCGCAAGTTCGTCGAGACCGCGCACCTCCGCCGCGACCTCTTCTGGCTCTACCTCCTTGTGATGCGGTTTTGGCTTATGGACGTAACGGGGAAGCCGGCGTCGCAGGCCGCGGCCGACCACATCATCCGTTTGGGCTCGGCGATTATCAACTTCTCGAGCCAACTCAGCAAACCCGAGCAGACCTACCTCCGGGGTTATCTCTCCTCGGTCAACAATATGGTCGCCCTCGCCTACACCGCCCGCGGCCTCGAATCCGACCATCTCTTCGCCCGCAAGATATTCGCCTCGACGTTGACCAAAATAGACCCCCAGAACGTCCCGGCGCGCCTTCACCTCGCGCAACAACTCCTCGCTACCAGCGACTACAAAGCCGCAACGAAACAGTGCGCCGATATCCTGATGCTCGACCCCGGCAACCCGAGCGCCAAAATGATTATGGACGAAGCGGCCCACAAAGCCGTCCGCGAAAGAGCCGCGCCCGGCCGGCCGAAGCGATGAGAAAAGTTACCGCCATAATCGCCGCCTTCGCGGTCGGGGCCGTCGCCGTCGCCGCGGCGGAGGCGCCGCTACCCGAAGGCGTCCTAAAAGCCAAACAGGAAGGGACTATCCCCACCGCGGTTTGGCTCGCCGAATGCGAATCCCTCTTCAGCGCGTTCCTCGCGGCCCGGCGGGAATTGGATGAACTCGTCGAGATGGGCGGTTACGCCGATGACGCCGCCGCCCTCAGTAACGCCATCAATAACCGAACGGTCCCGGCGGCCAAGGCCGTCGTAGATTTCAGCTGTGCCTATGTCCCCGACACCAAGTGGGGCCGGGACCTCCGTCTGGAGCTTATCGACGCGATGGTAAGCTCCCTCGCCGCCGACGCCCACATCGTCGAAGTTATCGAGGGCGAAACCGAGTTCCACGTCCCCGCGGCCGAGATGCTCGAAGAGCAAAAACAAGTACGCCAAGACCTCGTCGAAGAGGTCCACGACCGGCTCCTCGACGCCCCGGCGAAATACCGGGTATCCCCTGAGAAGCTGGCCCGCTCCCGCGCCTACTATTTCCAAAACCTCGACGTAAAAGCCCGCCCCGATAAGTAACACCTTATTTTACAGTTAGTTATAGGAATAACCGGCCTCAGAAGCCGGCCTTTTTCGTGGAGGGAAGGCCGGAAATGGCTTTATTCGCCAGCGCCGTTATGTTATAAAGCTACGCGGTCGGCACTACCCGGCTAACGGGCCGCCGGTCGTTTATATGCACTCGCTCACCGACCTCAAACCGTTCGGTTCTTTAGCCGACGCGGACTATCGTGCGCTGGGGTTTCGTGCCGGCCTGGAGTCCCATCAACAGCTCCGTACCGCCGCCAAACTCTTCTGCCGATGCCCCGCCGGCCGGTATTCGGACGAATACGACGCCGAGGTTCTCCGGCATATCCGCCCCCTCCTCGCGGAGACGGGAAAATACGACCGCACCGCGTTGATGGAGCTCAAAACGCGGAAGGGCATAATCTACCGGACCAACCGGGAAAGCTGTTGTCCCTACGAGTTGGACGATATGTCGCCCCTCCCTATAAACGAGGAAGCACTCGACATAGCCCTCCGCATCGCTAAACTCGTAGGCTGTAACGTCGTCCCCGAAATCCACGTTACTCGCAAACAATACCTCGACGGCTCCATCCCCACCGGCTTCCAACGGACGGCGGTCGTCGGCGTCGGCGGCTCTATTCCCTACCGCGACCGCCGCATCGGCGTCCAACGAGTCTCGCTCGAAGAAGATAGTTGCCGGGAAATCGCCGACGAGGGGCATTACCGAACGTTCACAACGGACCGCTTAGGGATACCGCTCGTGGAAATCACAACCCACCCGGAAATGCGTACGCCCCAGGAGACGGCCGAGGTTGCGCGGACGCTAAGTCGCCTGGGCCTCGCCACCGGCCTCGTCCGTCGCGGCATCGGCGCCTCGCGCCAGGACGTCAACGTCTCCATCGCCGGCGGAACGCGCGCCGAAATCAAAGGCGTCGCGCATCTCCGGCTCATCCCTCGCCTGGCCCACAACGAAGCGATGCGCCAACGAGCCCTCCTCGACATCCGCGCCGAGCTCCGCCGCCGCGGTATTACTAAAAAAACGTTCCAGGCAACGGTCGCCGACGTTGGCGCGGAACTCACACGCTACAAACGCCGCCCCGTGGGAAGAGCGCTCGCCGAAGGCGGCCGCGCTTTCGCGATTGCCTTCCGCGGCTACGCCGGCGTCCTCGCCGCCGCCACCCAGGAGAACAAACGCTTCGTCGACGAGCTCGCCGACCGCGTCCGCGTCATCGCTTGCCTGGACGGCCAACCCAACATCATCGACGACGAAACCTCGCGCCGGTCCTTGGCGGACGCCGCCTGGCGTAAAATCCGCCGCCAACTCCGGGCGACCCGCAAGGACGTCGTCGTCGTCGGGTGGGGCCCGCCCGGAGACGCCCGTCTGGGCGCCGGGGAGGTCGGCCTCCGCGCCAGCGG
>CAZJNB010000121.1:0-6438 GCA_964547385.1 uncultured bacterium | reverse complement strand
GGGGGGGGGGGGCGGGGGCCCCGTGAGCACCAAGCCGCCCCCGGACGCCACCCCCGGCGGGCGCGCGGGCGCCGTACGGGCCCAGCCGTGGCGCCAGCTGGCGCCGCCCCCGCGGCCGCGGCGGGGGGTAGGGGGCGGCCCGCCGATATGCCCGGGCGACGTCGCCCGCGGCGGCCAGGGCCGCGACCTCTTCTTCGGACAGCACGGCGCCTTCCTCGAGGCCGCAATCGGCCGCGAACGCCTCGGGGACGCCAATAAAAAAGGCGCCGTCGATAAACACCGAAACCCGGCCCCGGCGTCCCTGCACCTCTATTTTAGTTACCGTGGGCACACGGGTATTTTAGGCGTCCGACGCCGCGGCGGCCGTCGCCGCGCGTTCCGCCGGCGACGGAAGGCCCAAGACCTCGCGCACCGCACTTTCCAGCCGGCCGGCGGTCTCGGCGTTCGCGGCCAAGAATTTCACCGCGTTGCCTCGTCCCTGGCCGAGCCGTTCGCCGTCGTAGGAGAACCACGTCCCGGCCTTTTCCACTATCTTTTCGCGGACGCCTATATCGAGGAGGTCGCCGAGGCTTGATATCCCTTCGCCGTAGATAATGTCGAACTCCGCCTTGCGGAAGGGCGGCGCCACCTTATTCTTGACAACTTTCACGCGCGTGCGGTTACCTACCGCGGCATCTCCCTCTTTGATAGTCGCGATACGCCGGATGTCGAGCCGGACGGACGAATAGAACTTGAGCGCTTTCCCGCCCGGCGTCGTCTCCGGGTTGCCGAACATCACGCCGATTTTAATCCTGATTTGGTTGATAAATACTACGATAGTTTTAGTCCGGGAAATGACGCCGGTGAGCTTGCGCAGCGCCTGCGACATAAGGCGGGCCTGCAAGCCGACGTGGGCGTCGCCCATCTCCCCCTCCAATTCGGCGCGCGGCACGAGCGCCGCAACCGAATCCAACACAACGACGTCGATCCCGTTCGAGCGGACCAGGTTCTCGACGATATCGAGCGCTTGTTCCGCGGAGTCCGGTTGCGAAACCCACAGCTCGTCCACGTTCACGCCCAAGGTGCGAGCGTAGTCGATGGGGAAGGCATATTCGAGGTCGACGAGGGCCGCGGCGCCGCCGAGCCGTTGGGCTTCCGCGATGAGGTGAAGGGCGAGCGTCGTTTTCCCCGAGGACTCGGGCCCGAAGATCTCGACTACGCGGCCTCGCGGGATGCCGCCGACGCCCAAGGCCGCGTCGAGGCTCAAACAACCGGTGGGAACGACCTCTACGTCGGCACGTGTCCCCTCGTCTCCCACTTGCATCAAGACCGTCTCGCCGTATTTCTTTCTGATACTCTCAATAGCGCGGCTGAGCGATGCCGCCCGGTCTTCTCTTGCTTTAACCATAGACCCTCCAGACGCCGGTCGCGCGCGAAGCCTTCTTGACCCCAATCCATATTAACATAAAAAACCCTTCGGCGATGCCCTATTTTACGCCTTCCCGAATGCGAAACGCGCTACCGTCTTGTAGACCGAACCCGCGGGCGCGAGCGTAGATTCGATTAGGCTCAAGGCCGTTACCGGCGCCGCGGGCGTGGTGAAGTCGGCGAGCTCTTCGAGCTTCGCGGCCGCCGTGGCGGCGCCGCGCCGCGCGTCTTTTACCCGGCCGATGGTTACGTGCGGGTGAAAGCGCCTCTTGTCGCGGTCGAAGCCGAACGGCGCGAGTGCCCGTTCCACGGCCGCCGCCGCCGCCGCCGCTTCCTCGCGACCGTCCCCCACGCCGAGCCAAATGACCCGCGGCGCCCGCTCGTTCGGGAAACACCCGCCGCCGGCAAGCGACAGCTCGAACGGCTTCGCCGGTGCCGCCGCCGCCTTTAGGGCTCCTTTAATATCGTCCAATAACGCGTCGGCGACCTCGCCCAGAAACTTCAACGTCAGGTGGGCGTTCTCCGGCGGGACCCAACGGACGCCGCCCCGGCGGCCGCTCTCGCAGACCGCGGCGAGCGCCGCCCGCGGCGCCGCGGCGAGCTCGAGCGCCACGAATAGCCTCACCGCGCCCCCTCCTTCTCGAGCAAGCGGCGCCGTAATATATCGAGCGCCCGTTGCGCCGCCCGCCAGCGAACCACGGCGCGGTCGCCTGCCAACAGATACCTTTCGCTCTGCGTCGCGCCCTCCTCCGCCACCGCGAAGCAAACGGTCCCCACCGGCTTCTCGGGCGTCCCGCCGCCGGGGCCGGCGACGCCGGTAACGGCGAGGCCGTAGCTCGCGCCGAAGCGGCGCCGGGCGCCCGCCGCCATCTCGCACGCCACCTCTTCGCTCACCGCGCCGTGGGCTTCAAGCGTTTCCCCTCCTACCTCCAATAAACGCTCCTTCGCACGATTATCGTAGGCGACGACGCCGCCCACGAACCACGCCGACGAGCCGGGAACGTCCGTTACTCTCTTGCCGATGAGGCCGCCGGTGCACGATTCGGCGAGGGCGAGCGTCTCGTGCCGCGCGCGCAAAAGCTCGCCCACGACGCCCTCGAGGGTAACGCCGTCCTCGCCGAAGACGAAGTCGCCGAGGGCGGCGCGCGTAGCGTCCACGAGCGGCCGCGCCCTATTCCGAAAACTAACCTCGTCGGGCGCCGGGCCCCACAGCCGCAAGTTCACTTGCGCCGACTCCGGTAGATACGCGAGGTGAACGCCGGCGGGGACCTCGAGGGCGGCGATCCGCTCGGCGACCACGGACTCCGCCAAGCCGGTCGCGTGTAACTCCCACTCGTAGATGTGCTCGCCCGCGTAACCTTTTTCCTCCAGGTACGGCACGAGGCCGTGCTCGCATATATATTCCATCTCCGCGGGAACGCCCGGAAGCAGGCAGACGGTCCAGCCTTCACCCTCGATTATTATTCCAGGCGCGGTGCCCAGGGGATTGCGAAGCACGCGGGCGCCGGCCGGGACTCGGGCCTGGCCGACGTTGCTCGCGGGCATCGGGACGCCGCGGCGCGCGAAACGCGCTTCGATCTCTTTGAGCGTCGGCCGGTGGAGGACGAGCTCGAGGCCGAGGTGGCGCGTTACCGCGGCGAGCGTCCGGTCGTCGTCCGTAGGCCCGAGGCCGCCGGTCGTTACGGCGAGGGGCGTGAGGACGCGGGCCTCCTCGAGCGCGGCCACGATCTCGTCGTCCCGGTCGCCGACGACGATTTGCCGCCGGCTTGCGATACCGAAGGCGGCGAGCCGCCGGGAGAGGTAGGCGGCGTTGTTGTTGACCGTCTTCCCCAACAGGAGCTCGTCGCCGATGGCGATAATCGTAGCGTCCATTAGCCGCCCTCCTTTTTGACGGGACTTATGATTTTAACGCGGGGAACGAGCGACCGCGGCGACGGCGGCCAATTTTATGGAAACCGCCGGCGCGACGTCAGCCGAAGGTATTCCCGCCTATGTGGCCCAGCCGGATTACCAGCCGCGCACCTTGTAATATTAGATTAGTATAAAGGGCTACGATCAGGTCGTCCGCCATTACGCCCCACCCGCCGCGGAGACGTTGGGACCGGCCCGCCGGAAAAGGCTTGAATACGTCCAACGCCCGGAAGAGGACGAAGGCCGCGGACGCGTAGACGAGGGTCTTCGGCAGAAACGCGACGGCGACGAAATAGGCGGCGAACTCGTCCACGCAGATTCGGCCCGGGTCCTTTTGGCGCCACGCCGCCTCGGCGACGCCGGCGGCCCACACGCCCGCGGCCGCCGCTAAGACGGCCGCAAGACATAACCACGCGTCGTTGGGAAGGAACCACCAATAGACCGCCACCGCCGCGAGCGTCCCCACGGTCCCCGGCGCCACCGGCGCGTAGCCCACGTAGGCGACCGACGCGATGAACGTCGCGAGGCGGCGTTCCCATTTTCCCGCGGTCCTTTTCACTTGACGAATATGCCGGCCACTACCTGACGGTTTTTCCATAAGTAGCCGAGGCCCGTAATTAGCGTAAGGATAACCGCTATCCACAACGTCAATTTGATCGCGGCCGCGGCGAGCGGGTCCAACGCCGCGGGCCACCGAGCGCCGAGCCGGTAGCGTAGCACCGGGTGGGCTAATATGCCGACGATCGCCGCCATCTGAAACGCCGTCTTCCACTTCGCGAGGGTGGTGGCGTAGATGTAAATGCCGCGCGCGACGGCCACCGCCCGGAAGCCCATTATAATGAGCTCGCGCCCCACGATGGCCAGGACCATCCACAACGGGACGAGCGCGAGGCCGGCGAAACTCACGAGCGCGGTAACGACGATGACCTTGTCGGCGAGGGGGTCCAGGAACTTACCCAGGTCCGTAACCGAGTTCAAACGCCGCGCCAGATAGCCGTCCATTACGTCGGTCGCGATGGCGCCGAGGAAGATGGCCAGCGCCGCGGCGTGCGCGTTCGGCGAAGCCGCGGCGAGAAAAGCCAGGAATATGGGCGCACATAGGATGCGCGACGCAGATAATACGTTCGGCCAATTAAGCACGGCACCTCGCCGGCGCGCCCACGGCCCGGGCGAGGAGTTCGTAGCCGTCGTGCCCGGTAACCTCCGCGCGGACGAACTCGCCCGCCGCCCGCGCGGCGCCGCCCTCGACGATAGTTACCGGGTCCGTCTCCGGCGCCTGGAAATAGGTCCGCCCGAGCGCGACGCCGTCGCCGTCCACGCGGTCGAGCAATACCTCGAACGTCTTTCCCCGGAGGCGCCGGTAGTGGGAAGCCAAAACCTCCTGCTGGTCCAACATCAACCGTTTCCGGCGCTCGGCGGCGACGGCGGCCGGGACTTGCCCGGGAAGAGCGGCCGCCGGCGTCCCCTCCTCGGCGGAAAACTCGAAGACGCCCACGTGCTCGAGCCGGGCGGCGACGAGGAAGTCGCGGAGGAGTTCAAAGTCGGCCGGCGTCTCCCCCGGGAACCCTACGATGAAACTCGTGCGGAGGGCCGCGCGCGGGACCGCTCGCCGGAGCCGCTCGAGGAGGGCGAGCGTTTTTTCGGGCGTCGCCGTCGGCCGCGCCATCGCCTTTAGGAGATGGGGGGCGACGTGTTGGAGCGGGATATCGAAGTAGTTGACGACCGCGGCGGTGTCGGCGAAGGCCGCGGCCAACGCGTCCGTTATACGAGCCGGGTTGAGGTATAACACCCGCAGCCACGGTATGCCTACGCGCCCGAGCCGGCGTAGGAGGCCGGCGAGGTCGGCGCCGTCGCCGAGGTCGCGGCCGTAAGCGCTCGTATCTTGGGCCAGCAGGACCAGCTCCTGAACGCCGCGCGCGGCTTGGGCGTCGGCCTCCCGGACGATATCGTCCTCGGGCCGCGAGCGGTAGGGGCCGCGCAGGCGGGGGACGATACAAAAGGTGCAGCCGTGGTCGCAGCCGTCGGCGATTTTGAGGAAGCTAACGTGCGGCGCGGTAAGGCGCGCCCGCTCGCCGAGGGCGGCGAGCGGCGGCCGCGGACGACCTATGCACTTTACCGACCTCCCGGCGCGCGCTTCGCGCACCGCCGCGGCCAGCGATACGTCCGCGCCCACGCCCAGGATTACGTCGGCGCGGGGGAACAGCCGGGGCGACGCGGCACCTTCTCTTTGGGGGTAACAGCCGACGACGGCGCACGTGGCGTCCGGCTTCATCCGAGCGCCGAGGTCCGCCATAACCTCCCGCGCCTCCGCCCTCGCCGGCGCAATGAAGGCGCAGGTGTTCACGACGACGACGTCGGCGGTCGCTTCGTCCGCCGTCAGCTCGTAGCCGTCCGCGAGCAGGGACGCCAGGTAGACTTCGGCGTCCACCAGGTTCTTGGCACAGCCGAGGCTTATTACCGCGACGGTGCGGCTCATGGCCCGTAGGTTCCGGCGGCGTCAATTACTTCGGCCCCCGGCGGAACGTCGAAAGTAAAACGACTCCTCGGGATGCCGACGTCGAAACGATATGCGGAGAGACGATAGGAAGTAATACCGCCGCCGTTGTCGTGGAGGTCCAGCCGCAACGCCACCAACGCGTCGGCGTCGACCCATATATAAACTTCGGGGAAGACGGCGCCGCTATTCTTGGCGGTGAAGCGGAGTTCGTACGAGGGTCCGGCGGTCTCGGCGACGAGCGCGGCGTCGTAATCTTCCGCGAGGCTGTCGAAGGCTTGCGGCAGGTTGGCGACGTCGCCGAAGGCGGGACGGGCGTAGCGAATCACTTGTTCGTTCGCGGGGACGTAGACGTACATTACGGCCCCGTCGAAGACTACGGTCTGCGCGAACGGTTCCGTATATTCGATCCGGAGGAGGTCCGGCTTCTTGAAGGAGAGGGTGCCGCCAAACGAGGAGGTCTCGCCCAGCAGGGGGGAGGTCGTTGTCGTCGTGAGTTGGGCTTGGAAGTCCGTAAGGCGGGAGAACCGGTCGCGGACGAGGGCGAAGAGCTCTTCGGCGGAGAGGTCGGTCGGCCGGTCGTAGGGCCAGACGGCGCCCGCGGCGGCCGCCACGCACGCGACGCC
>CAZJNB010000120.1:0-6483 GCA_964547385.1 uncultured bacterium | reverse complement strand
CGGAAAAAAAGAAATAAAAAAGGCCGCGGCGTAATATTCGCCCCGGCCTTTTCTACTTCGTAGCTTAGCTTATTGGGTCGTAATTACGCAGTCGTCGGCGTGGCCGGTGTTTAGCGCCCGCTTGAACTCGAGCGTCCAGTTCCCGGTGGCGGTATTATAAACCGCGCCGGTCGGGACGTCGGCCTCGCTCTTCGTCGGGACCTGATAGACGTAGGCGCAAACCTGGTCGCCGTTCGTCCAGCCGTTCGGGCTATAGGGGACCGCGTTCGGCTTCCCGGAGACGTTCTTATAGAGGAACTCCGCGTCGGCGCCCGGGTCGTTCGGGTCTTGCCACGCCGGCGTCTGGCCGTCGCCGTTCTCGAAGAAACAATTCGTGCCGTCGTCGGGGAAACGGCCGGTCGGGTCGCACCACTGGTCGTCGGTGTAGCCGGCGGGGTACGTCCGCGACGCCTTCCAATGCCACATGTCGGCTTTACCCTTCGTGGGCTTCATATCGACGTGGCAAGCAACGGCGCATCCTTTTTCCGCGAAGGTCCCGGTGCTGTCGGCGGCGCCGTTGATGTCGAACATAATGAACACCCGGTCTTCGTTATTGTCTTTCTGGGTCCAGGTGCCGTTATTGTAGGTATACCGGTGGCGGTCGGTATTCTTGGTGTGGGAGGGCTCCGTCCAGATGAGGAGGAAGTAGATATCGGTCGAGGTACGCAAGGACTTCATTACAGCCGCTGTTAGCTTGGGGGTGCCGCTCTGCGGCGTCAACACGAGGTCCGAGGCCGGCGCGCTCGACCATACGCTGTCGATTTGGCCATCAATAGTCGGCGGCGTAGTGGTCAACACCGATTTGACGTGGAAGCCGTCGCTCTTGGCGCCGTCGCCGAACGTAAGCCATAACAACGCGATGCCGTCGTGGTCGCCCGCGCTGTTATCGGTAATGGCGATCGAGAACGGGAATTGGTGGCTCGTCGGCGGCGTAGGCTCTTCGGTGCTGCTGCCGCACGCCAGGACGAATAACATCCCTACGGCCGCCAAAGGTACGAGGAACGCCTTAACTTTCGAAAACTTAGCCATTTCGTGCATCCTCCTTGTTTAGGGTTTATCGGTATATTATTACGCTCCGTATCTATACATGACCAAAAACGTGAATTTATTCACGTGCATAAACACACTCTTCATCTTATTAGTGCGACCATTTAACATACCCCCCCAAATAAGTCAAGTGTTTTTTCGCCCGACGCCAACCGTCTTGCCGCCTCACGCTACCCCGCCAACACCTTCGCTTTATTGACGGGGTTACGTCTCAGGCCAGGCCCCAACGCGCCACCGCCGCGGCGTCGCCCAGGACCTTGTGCGCCGCGCCCGCGGTAACTACCCTACCCGCCGCCAAAACCGCGACGCGCGCGCAGAGCCGCCCTACGAACGCGAGGTCGTGGCTCGCGATAACGACGGTCCCGCCTAGCGACGAAAGCAACTCGCCCAGCTCCCGGCGGCCGCGGCCGTCGAGGTTCGCCGTCGGCTCGTCCAGCGCCAGAACCTCCGGCTCCAGCGCGAGCGCCGCGGCGATGGAAGCGCGGCGGCGCTCGCCCAACGACATATGGTGCGGCGCCCGCGCGCCCTCGGCCGCGAGCCCCACCGCGGCGAGCGCGCGCCCCACCCGCGCGGCGACTTCCTCCTCGGGCAAACCCAAGTTCCTCGGGCCGAAGGCGACGTCGTCCTCCAACCGCGGCATAAAGAGCATATCGTCCGGGTCCTGAAAGACCAAGCCGAGGCGCCGACGGATGTCTTTTACGTTCCGCTCGTTCAGCTCCTCGCCCATTATCCGGACTTCGCCGCGGCCGCGCAGGACGCCGTTCAAATGGAGCAACAGCGTTGACTTCCCGGCGCCGTTCGCGCCGACGACGCCGAAAACCTCTCCGGCCTCCACCTCGACGTTCACGCCGCAAAGCGCCGGCGTCCCGTCGGGATACGTGTAGCAGAGCTCGCGAACCGAAATCGCCGCGGTCATCTTAGACCCGGGTCGTACCCCCGGCTGAGCATCGCGTACCACACCCGCGCCGCCCGCTCGTAGGCCCGGGCGAAGAGAACCCCTACCGCCGGGCCCAATACGAGGAACTGGGCGGCGCGGCGCCGGCCGAAGTAACGACAGCCCCAAGCGCGCTGGACCCGGGCCGCCGTCCCCACGAGCACGAAGATATAACGATACGTGAACGACAATAGCGCGAGGAAGAACGCCGGGACCCGGAACCACGCCAGCGCCGCCAACAGCCGCGTGAACGGCGTCGTCGCGACGAGCAACGTAACGAACGCCAAGGATAGATACGCCTTCGCCAACAACGCGACGTAGAGACGCAGGCCCGCGTCCGTAACGACCACGGCCCAACCGCCTGCGTCCCACCCGAACACCGGCGCGCCGGCCGTCGTCACCGGCAGGAAGACGCCCACGACGCCGGCGAACGGCAGAACGACCGCGGCCCGCCGAAAGACGTAGCCGAGCGGCAGGCGCGCGACTATTACGGCGACGAGGAGAACGCCCACCGCGCCCGCCAAGATATACCAACGCGGAAGCCGGAATACGTTAAGGGCGAGCAACATCACCGCCGCCGCGGCTATTTTCACCCGGGCGTCGGCGCGGTGTATAACGCTCGAGCCGTCGCTGTATTTATCGAGGAAACTATGCCGCATCTATTTACGGCGTCGCCGGAGCGCCGCGGCCACCGCCAACGTTACGCCGAAGACCAATAGTGTCCCGACGCCGCCGGCGGCCGCGGTCGCAAGCCGCCCGCCGCCGACGCCGGGCAACGCATACCCCGCCAGCGGCGACGGCCACACCGCCGGCCCCTCCCCCCGCGCGAGGAAGCCGTGCTCCCGGGCGACGCGCTCCAACCCGTCGAGCCAGCTCGAGGCGAACGGCGACGCCGCGACCGCGAGCAAGAGCGCGAACGCCAGCCCCAACCACATCCAACGCGTCATCGTCCCGTCCCCCCGACGCCGAGCCCCAGTACCTCCGCCTTGCTCCCCCGGGCCAGCGCCAACGCCCCGGCCGTTATCAACCCCTCGCCGATGCCGATCAACGCGTGCACCGCCGCCATCGCGGGCCATACGACCTTCAAAGGAACGGTCCCGGCGACGGCCAGCTCCCACGCGCACGCCGACGCCGCGGCGACGACCGCGAGCCACGCCGCCGCGAACGCGGCGACCGATTTGCCGCCGCCGAACCGCAGTATCTTTCTCAGAACGAAGTAGACGCCCCAGCCCACGAACGGCGCGACGACCGCCATATTCAATATGTTCGCCCCCAACGTAAGCACGCCGCCGTCGCCGAAGGCCAGCGCCTGGATGACCAGGACGAGCGCCATCACCAGGACCGCCGGCGCCGGCCCGAGCAATATCGCCGCCAACGCGCCGCCGGTGAAGTGCCCCGACGTCCCGCCGGCGACCGGGAAGTTCAACATCTGCGCCGCGAAGATGAACGCCGCGAGGACCGCCATAAAAGGAACGGCCCGCTCCCTAAGCCGTCGCCGGGCTCGCGCCGCGGCCGCGGCTACGAACGCCGCGCCGACGACGTCAAGGGTGACGAACGTCTTCGCGTCCAAAAAGCCGTCCGGGATATGCACGCCGCTCCCTTCCGCGGACCCGCCGCCGTTAACTTGGTAGCACTATTGTATATATCGTGCTACCGATTAATAAAATAAACACGGGCGCCCGTCAAGGAAATTCTTTCCCCGCGGCGACGAGCGTCAATTTACCGTGCGCAACGCCGCGGGCGCCGATAAGGCGGTCGGCCAACGCCCGAATCTTGTTCGCCGGGCCACGCACGACCAAGACCTCCAAACAGCGGCGGCGGTCGAGGTGGACGTGCAGCGTCGAGACAACGACGCCCGGCGCCTGGTGCTGGACCGCCGTCAGTTTCTCTTGCAGGTCCGGGACGTGGTGGTTATAAATCAGCGTAACGGTCCCGACCGCCGGCCCGCGCCCGGCCCGCCACGCCTCCTCCGCCAAGTAATCCCGGAGAAGGTCGCGGATCGCCTCGGACCTCGAGGCGTAGCCCTTCCGGGCGATAAGGCCGTCGAAGGCGGCCAACAGCTCCGCCGCGAGCGAAACGCCGAAACGAACCAAGCCCGCCATAATCACCTCTCCGGCCCGCGCCGCGGCCGCGGAATATCAATAAGGAAACTTGAATAATACGTGATAGAGGAACGCCTGGCCCACCATCAAGCTCAGGCTGACCGTAACGGCCCTCGAGCCGTAAGGCCCGGCGCGCAGGCGTTCCAACTGCGCCGCCGCGGGCGCCGCGAAGCCGGCGAGGAGAAACAACCACAACCTCTCGGTCTCGCCGAGCACGACGCCCGAGAAGTTCGTCGCGACGAACGCCAACGCGAACGCCACCGTCACGGTCCCGTAAAGGGACCGCCGCCGCGCCCGGTCCCGGAGAATCCCGAATATTTCCCTTAGGTATAATACCGCGAACGGAACGCCCATAACGAAGAAAAAGGCGAACAGGTTCCCGAAGACCCAGATGCTGTAGGGCCGCGCGCCCGCCGCGGGAACGTTCACGCCGCCGCGGCCCAAGGCGCGCGCCGTCATCTTGAAGATATTGTCGCCCCCCGTCGGGAACGTCTGCGCCGTGGCGTACGCCCGCCGGAGCGCCGCCAGGTGGTCGTAACCCGTTACGAGCTGGAACGCCGCCAACGCCACGGCCACCGCCAATAACATTACGACCGGCGTCGCCAAGGCGCCGTTCCCGGCGTGCCCGCGAATACGGACGGCGACGGCCAGGACTACGACGAACAGCGCCACCAGCGCCAATACGTATGATGCCGTCAGGCCGAACGCGAAGACGACGCCCGCGGCCGCGGCCCACAACCACCACCACCGCCGGGACAAGACGGCCCGCAACGCCAGCGCCAACGCCGCGGTCCCGAGTAGGCCATAGAAGCCGTCCGGCGCGCCGCCGAAGAGGAGGACCGACGGCGCCAACGCGAAGAACGCGGCCGCGCCATAATTCTCCCGCCGGCCCAGCAAAGGCCGCGCGAAGTAGTAGACCGCGACGACACCCGCCGCGGCGGCGGCGACGAGCGCGAGCTGGACGGCGATTGGGTTCCCGCCGACGGCGCCGTCCAAAACGCCCATCAGCCAATACGTCATCCCCGGGCGAACGCGGCCGTGAATGCTGAAACCCTTAGTTATTTCCACGTAATTCGCGAAGACGTTCGGCGCGCCGAACAAGGTGCGGGCGTCTATTATAAATATCTTCAAGAGGCGGAACGGAAAGTCGCGCCACCCCCCGGGCGCTACGTTGACGGCGACCGCGGCGCCAAAGGCCGCCGCCGCCGCGGGCCAAACTCTGCCGGCGCGCGAGCCGTAAATTAGCAACGCGACCGCGGCGCCGCCGACAGCCACCGCCGGGACGGCCCACCACGACGCCGACGGCTCCAGCCACGCGTAGAGCGGGCTGAGCAAGACCGCGGCGTTCTCCGGGAACAATACCCACCGCGCTATCAATACCGCCGCGGCGAGCGCGTATCCCAAGGCGAGTTGGCCGTAGTAGTTCCCGAGCCAACGCCGCCACGCCGGCATAACTCTCGGCGCCGTTTCCATCTTCGAGGAGAATATAATATACGCCGGCCCGAGGCCGCAATAAGAAAGCCCGCCGGCGGCGGGCGGGCGTAACCTAAGCGGGCGGCTTTAGCCCCGCGCGATGAGCGCCGCGCCGAGCGCCCCTACGAACTGCGGCTGGGGCAAGACCTCCACTGCGGCGCCCAGCGCCGCGGCCAACGCCCGGGTGAAGCCCGCGTTCAACGCGACGCCGCCGGCCAAGACGTAACGTTCGCCGCCCAGCCGCCGCGCCAGCGTCGCGACCCGCTCCGCCACCGCGCGCAGGACGCCCGCGCCCACCGCCGCGGCGGCGACGCCCTCGTGGAGAAGACTCACGACTTCGGACTCCGCGAGGACGGTGCACATATTGTTCACCTTCGCCGTGTCGCCCCGAGTAGGGTCGAGCGCGGCCAGCTCGGCGAGGTCCATCTCCAGCGCCCGGGCCATTATCTCCAAGAAGCGCCCGGTCCCCGCAGCGCACCGGTCGTTGAGGAGGAAGCCGGCGACGCGGCCTTCCCCGTCCAGCCGTATGGCCTTGACGTCCTGGCCGCCGATGTCGATAACGGTAACGTCGCCGCCTACCGACGCCGCGGCGCCCCGGCCGTGGCACATTATCTCCGTTACCGCGCGGCCGGCGAAGGGGACGCGCGCCCGGCCGTAGCCGGTCCCGACGACCGCGGCGATGTCGCCCTCGGCGGCGCCGAGCTCCGCCAACGCCCGGGCGAAGGCGGCGCGTGCCGCGGCGGCGCCGGCGACGCCGGTGGGGAGGGCCGCGCGCGCCGCGGCCCCCCCGGCAGCGTCGACGACGACGCACTTCGTCGCCAGCGACCCTACGTCTACGCCCGCGTAATAGGTCATCTAAGAGCCGATTTGCTCGAGAAACGCGTCGAC
>CAZJNB010000119.1:0-6524 GCA_964547385.1 uncultured bacterium | reverse complement strand
CGCGACAAGGTCGACGCCGTGAGCAACCCCCAGCCCATCGACCGTTACTACGAGGACGCCGCCCGCGATGCCGGATACACCTACGCCAAGTGGGACCACCCGAGCCAGGGCGAGCCGAGCTTCGCGGACCTCCGAAAATATAAGGTCGTCATCTGGTATACCTCTACCTCCGGCGACGCGCCGGCGTCGGACCCCCTGCGCGGCGAGCTCACCCTCACGCCGAGCGAGCAGAGCAACTTGGTTCGCTTCTTGCGCGATACGCCGGGGACGACGACGCTGATGCTCTCCGGGATGTATATCGGCTGGAACTGCGTCGCGGACGCCATAAACGAGAAGCAATACTACAAGCCCCTCTTCTCGGACTACCTCAAGCTCGACTATCCCCACGACAACTTCGACAACTGGATAAAGGTCGAGGACGATTGGCAGCTCGTCGGCGCGAGCGGCTGCCCGATATTCAAAGGGAATACTTATACCATTAATTGGCGGCATCACGCCAACTGGCCGGACCAACTCGAGGCCGCGGCGGGCGGCAACCCCTCGGCGTGGTGGGAAGACCTCGATAAAAAGCGTCACCACCGCGCCGTCGTCCGCGCCCAGGGGACCAAGCCCAACGGCGGGAAATATAAGATCGTCCTCTTCTCCTGCCCGTTCGAGAACATCCTCCACGACACCGCCCGCGCCGAGGTTATGGAGAACTTCCTTACGTGGGCCGGGACGTCGCAGGCCGACGTAGCGCCCGCGAGCCTGGGACGGGTGAAGGCGTTGTTCTACTGAAAATGGGCCATAAAATAAAAACGGGGAAGATGCTAACCGGGAATAACCAACGGGCCCCTCGAAACCGCACGATCGTTTTATCAGAAAGCGATAAGGATAAATACGGGCCAGAATTGACACGATTGACGGCGCGTATCTCTTTAACCGATATAGTTAATAAGATAATTAACCAAGACCTCTACGAAGCCGTCGGTTTTTTACCGTCGGCGTTCGCCGATCTCGTGTTCATTGACCCACCGTATAACATTACAAAATACTTCAACGGAGTTGCTTTCAAAGAGAAGCCCCTTGGCGATTATTCGGAATGGATGGAATCTTGGCTCAAAACGATCGTCAAGTTGATGAAACCGACGGCTTCTATATATATATGTAGCGATTGGCGATCGTCTGCGGCCGTTCAACTCCTTTGCGAAAAATACTTCGTCTTAAGAAATAGGATTACGTTCGAGCGGGAGAAAGGGCGGGGCGCAAAAAGCGGCTGGAAGAATAACTCCGAAGATATTTGGTTTTGCACACTATCGAACAAATACTACTTTAACGCCGACGCGGTGAAGTTAAAAAGGAAGGTAATTGCGCCTTATAGGGAAAACGGCGAACCCAAGGATTGGACCGAAGAAGAAGACGGGAAATACCGATTAACGTACCCCTCGAATATTTGGACCGATATTACGATCCCCTTTTGGTCAATGCCCGAGAATACGCCGCACCCGACCCAAAAACCCGAAAAACTCTTAGCGAAGATAATCCTCGCGAGCTCGCGAGAAGGAGACGTGGTTTTTGACCCGTTCGCCGGCGTAGGGACTACGGGTGTAGTCGCGAAAAAACTAAAAAGGGGATTCGTAATGGTAGAGGTCGACGAAGAATATTGCCTTTACGCCCAAAAGAGATTAGACCTTGCGGCCAAAGACTCGACGATACAAGGGTATTACAAAGGCGTATTTTGGGAAAGGAATACGCTTAATGAGATAAAAAAAGAGAGTATCCTTTCTAAAATAAAAGCAAGTAAAAACGTCGAATCTCTATTTGATACAAAGCGAGATAAGTAGTGGTGAAATCACGGATATTTTACACGGATTATTATAAAAAAGTTGCCGGGAGGATTAAAAGGTCCTTATATAAACAGCCAAATTTCTTAACTTCCGAAACCGTAGGAAGCACAAGAGGCGTAGGAGATGCTATTCAAGAGATAATTGCAAATAATATCGAACCGTTATTAGGTAATATTTGCGAGGAGTACTCCGGCCGTTTCGCCAGACGTTCGATGGCAGACCTCGCCTTCGTTGATAAAAACGGCTATTATTATATGGTAGATGTTAAAACACATAGGCTAGAACCTGGATTCCATATGCCGAATCTAACGTCGGTAAAGAGGTTAGCCCGACTTTACGAAGACGATATGAACTATTATGTAATATTAATGGTCAATTATAAAATCGTCCGGCGGCTTGGTATTAGAGTTACCGACGTGGTTTTTGTACCTATCGAGTTCATTTCGTGGAGTTGTTTGACTATCGGCGCCTTAGGTTGGGGCCAGATCCAGATAGCGAACGCGGAAAACATAATATTAAACGACCGTTACTCGAGGAAAAAGTGGATGCTCGAGTTCTGCGATATATTGTCCGAGTATTACCCTCGTGAAATCTTGAAAGTAGAAGATAGAATTGATTATTTTAAGAACGTAAAGAAGCAGTGGCAGAAAAAACCGGATATATGGAAATAGCGTGAACCTCTTCGAAGCGATCATCGAGCCCATCGGCGCCTGGATCATTAACGTCATCTCGACGCTCGGCTACGCCGGCGTCGCTCTTTGTATGGCCATCGAGAGCGCCTGCATCCCGCTCCCCTCCGAAATAATTATGCCCTTCGCCGGCAGCCTGGTCGCGACGGGCCGCTTCAATCTATGGTTGGTCTCGCTCGCGGGCGCGTTCGGCTGTCTCGTCGGTTCCATAGTCGCATACGCCGTGGGTTATTGGGGCGGCCGGCCGTTCGTGGAACGGTGGGGCAAGTGGGTCCTGGTATCACATCGCGAGTTGGCGTGGGCCGACCGCGTTTTCAGTAAATACGGCTCGGCGACCGTCTTCGTCACCCGCCTGTTGCCTATCGTCCGAACGTTCATCAGCCTGCCCGCCGGCATCGCCCGGATGCCCTTCGGCCGGTTTTGCCTCTATACTTTCCTCGGCTCGTTCCCGTGGTGCCTGGCGCTCGCTTATGTAGGCCTGAAGCTCGGCGAACGGTGGGCCGAGATTCGCGTCTACTTCCAGCGTTTCGACGTCGTCGTAGCGGCGGTAATACTCCTCGGCGCCGGCGTCTGGCTCTACTCTCACTTTAGAGCCCGCGGCAAGAAGAACGTCCCCGCGGAGGCGGCGGACGCCGAATAGGATGCGCTCGGAACACCTCCATATCTCCTTAGGCCGGGGCGTCGCCGGCGGCCGCGCCGCGCCCGCGGCGGCGCGCGTCGCCGTGGCCTCGTTCCGTCGAGAGTTAAAGAGGTGGTATCGGCTGCTACTCCGAAAAAGGGCGCGCGCTCGAGCGAAAACGTTCACGACTTCGTAACGCGCGGCCGCGAGGCCGCTTTACAATTATGGACACGATATGGTTCCGCGGCGACGGCGGCCCGGGCATCGGCCTGGGACACTTGGCGCGGCTCGCCGCGTTGGCGGAGGAGGCCCGTGCCCGCGGCGCAACCTGCCGCTTCGCCCTCAACGACGACGCCCAAAGCCGGGCGTTCGTCGAAGGCCGGGGCCTCGGGCCGGTGGAGGTGGTCCCGCCGTCGCTGGACGAAGAAATACGGTTCTTGGCCGAACGCGCCGCGGCCGCCCCCCTCGTTACCGACCTCCGCGCCAAAGGGCCGGCGTTCTACCGGCGGCTACGAGACGTGGGCGTGTGGGTCTGCGCCCTCGACGATATGGGCGAGGCCATCGCGGCCGAGCTCGTCGTGAACGGCGACGCCGCGACGGCGTTCGCGAACTACGAAGAGGTTTGGCCGCCCCAGCGTTTCCTCCTGGGGACGCGCTACGTTCCTCTCCCGCCGGCCTTCGCCGCCGAGCCGCCGGCCGCGGACGACGCCGGCCGCGGCCGCCTCCTTATAACCTTCGGCGGCGCCGACGCCGACGACTTCAGCCGCCGGGCGCTGCGGGCGCTGGCGGACGCCGAAGAAGTCGCCGTGGATTTGGCCCTGGGGCCGGCGTATCCGTACGTGGAGGAGGCCCGGCGCCTCGCCGCGGCCGGCCCGCACCGGGTAGAGGTCCACGCGCCCGCGCGAGATATGTTGCCCCTCTACCGGCGGGCCCGCGTCGCACTCGCCGCCGGCGGCATCACCCAATACGAACTCCTAAGCCAGGGCGTCCCGACGATATCGGTCCCCCACGTAGCGCGCGAGGAGGCCGAGTGCGCCGCGTTCGCCGCCGCGGGCGCGGTCCTAACGTTTCCGCCCGCCGAACTCAGCCCGGGCGGCGCCGTCGCCGCGGCGGTCGCCGGCTTATGGGCGGATAAGGAACGCCGCCGGGCGATGGCGGCGGTGGCTCGTAGCCTTATAGACGGCCGGGGCGCCGGCCGTATAATAGACGCCATCGAAGAGATGGCCGCGTAGGAAACGATGCTCGAGGATATCGAAAGAGAACTCGGCGCCGTAGCCGTCGTAGCAGGGTGCCCGGCGCTCGAGCTGAACGATACGGCCGCGGCGCGGGCGTTAATAGCGCTGTGCCGGAAACAGGGGTGGCGTCTTCATCCGTGGGCGGGGCGCGCGGCGCCGTCTCGCGCGCTACCGCCGAAGACCGTTTTGGTTACGCCCGGGCCCGCGTTGGTCGGCGAGTTGGTCGTTACGGCCGAGGATTATTATTGCGACGTTCCGGCGACGATGACGTTAGCCGAACTCGGGCGGCGCTTGGCGGCGACGCCGCGGTGGTTCCCCTTCGCGGCGCCCGGCGCCGCGGCAATATCGGCCGGCGAAGCTGTCGCCCGCTACCCGGCGAACGCGTTCGCGCCCGCCTACGGCGAACTAAGCCGTCTACTCTTCGGCGTTACTTTCCTGAGCGACGACGGCGGCGTAGTCGCGACGGGGCGACGGACGATAAAGGGCGTCGCCGGCTACGATCTCGCGAAACTGTTCCTGGGCGTACACGGTCGGTCCGGCCTTATCGTCCGCGTTCGCTTCCGGTTGTTTAATTGCGCCTGCGACGCGGCGCTGTGGCGTCTGGCGCCGGCGTCGCCGGTGGGCGGGGGACCGGTTCCCTTATGCCGAGCGGAAACGGCGCAAGGCCTTTTAATATACGCCGAGGGACGCGCCGGGGACTTGGCGCGCGTCGCGAGCCAGCTCAAGCAAACGGACGCCGCCCTAAAACAGCTCGCCCGCGGCCGGGACGCACGCGACGCGTTTGCCGCCGCGGCGTCCGAGGAGGAACCTGCCGCTGAGGCACGCGAAAATATCCCCTCCTTGGAAATATCCCGATTGTTCGTCTAAGGGCCCGGCGGGGCAACCAACCTGTTGGAAATCCGTATAAACTAAAAGAAGGCCCCCCGAGGCGGCCCGGTCGCCCGGGCGAGGGTACCTTAGCTGATGGAATCGGCCAGCCACGACCGTATCCCGGAAGACGAGACGGCCCTCGCCCGGCGCGCCTGCGCCGGCGACGCCGCGGCGTTCGAAGCCCTCGTAAATAAATATAGCCGCCCGATACTCGACTATTGCCGGCGGCTCGTCGGCAACGCCACCGTCGCCGAGGACCTCGCCCAGGAGGCCTTCGTCAAGTTCTACCTGGGCCTCTCCCACTTCGACCCGGCGAAGCGAGTCTCCCCCTACCTCTATCGCATCGCCCATAATCACTGCCTCGATTGGCTCCGCAAGAAAAAGGTGCCCACCGTTCCCCTCGTATGGGAGGACGAGAACGGAGGTGGTACCCGGGACGCCGAGGTATCCGACCGCTCCCTCGCACCCGACGAACTCGCCGCGCGGGCGGAAGTCCAACAGGCCATCGACGCGGCCCTCGCGGCCCTCCCGCCGACGTACCGCGGCGCCCTTATTATGCGCCATCGCGAAGGGATGTCGTATGATGAAATCGCCGCGGCACTCGAGCTACCCCTCGGGACCGTCAAGGCCCGCATCCACCGCGGCCGCGATATATTGCAACAAAAACTGGCAAAATACGTATAAATGACTGGAGAAAGATGATGCCGAAGGAATGCTTAAAAATCGAGGAAATGAAGCACCGGGCGCTCGACGGCGAACTGGCGGCGGAAGAGCAGGCCTTCTTCGAGGAACATCTATCGGCCTGCCCGTCGTGCCGGCGCGCGTACGAGACGCTGGCGCGGGCCGTCGCGGCCTTCGCCGCCGCCCCCTTCGCCGAGCCGTCGGCCGACTTCGTCGCCGCCGTTATACGCCGGGCGCAACTCGCGAAAGCACGCGCCGCCCGCCTCCGGCGCCTCTTCTCGTGGGTTACGGCCGGCGCGACCGGCCTTATCGCCGCGGCCGCCGTCGGCTTCGGGGCCGGATTATTCCAACGCCGTATCGGCGCCGCGGCCGGCTCGGCCTTGGCAACCTTCGTAACGACCTTGGTTGAAAGTTGGAAGGTCGCGAAGGCTATCGTAATACCGGTAGAAGCCTTCGGTAAAGTCGCCTCGGCGTTGGCAACGAGCGGCTCGGATCTGGCGTGGGCGGGCATCCAAGCGGCGGCGCCGGCCTATATCGGCGCCTTCGCGGTGGTGGCCGTCTTTTACGTAATGTGGCGCGTCGGCTCGCGGGCGGCGGCGTTACC
>CAZJNB010000118.1:0-6530 GCA_964547385.1 uncultured bacterium | reverse complement strand
GCCCGGGCCGACCGCGGTGGCGGCGACCTCGCCGGTGCCGCGGCGGCACTCTCGAGCGCCCGCGCGCTCCTTCCCGAAGACGCCGCCCTCGCGTTCGAGCTCGGCGACGTCTACCTCGACGCCGGCGACTACGGCCGGGCCCGCGCGAACCTCGCCGCGGCCGCGGCCCTCGCCCCGACCGACGAAGAGATAACCCTCGCGCTGGCGGCCGCCGCCGCCGAGGAAGGCGACGCCACGGCCGCGGCCGAACTCCTCGAGGCCTTGGCCGCACGCCGGCCCGAGCTCACGTTCACGTATTACGCCCTCGGCGAATTATTGACCCGCGCCGGCGACTACGCCGCGGGCCGGCATTACTTCTTCACGTACTTAAAAAAGGAAGGGCCCGGGCCGGTCGCGGCGGCCGCGCGCCGAGGCGTTAAGGCCACCGCCCGGCTCGAGCTCGCGGCCGCGGCCCGGGCGCAAGAAGAGAAGGAGGAGGGCGCCGCGGCGAGCGAGACGGCCGCGGAACGGCCGCGGGAGGCCGGCCCGAAAGAATGACGGCGCCGCCGCTTGTAGTTGACGCCCGGGGCGTGTGGTTCGCGTATCGCCCGGGCGAGGACATCTTGCGCGGCGTGGAGCTGGCCCTGGCGTGCGGCACCCTAACGCTCCTGTGGGGCCGGAACGGCTCGGGCAAGACGACCCTCGGGAAGATATTGGCCGGCCTGTTTCGCCCGAGGAAGGGGGAGGTCGTAGTCGCCGGCGCGGGCCGGCGGCGGGCGCCGGTCGCGATGGTCCTGGCGGACGCGGGCGGGACGTTGCTCGGGGAGACGGCCGCGGAGGACGTGCGCCTCGGGCCGGCGCTCTTAAAGCTCCCGGCCGCGGAGGTCGATAGGCGGACCGCGCGGGCCCTCGACTTCGTCGGCCTCGCCGCCCGGCGCGATACCGCGGTGGAGGAGTTGTCGTTGGGCGAGAAGAAGCGGGTGGCGTTGGCCGCGGCGTTCGCGCTGGCGCCCGCGGCGTTAATCCTCGACGAGCCGTTCGCTTTTCTCGACGACGCCGAGGTCGAGCGCCTGTGGGGATACCTATCGCAGGCCCGCGACGAGGGCGTCGCGGTCCTCATATTGACCGGCCGCGCCGGCTACGGCCGCCGGTGCGACGTCGCGTTCTCGCTGGAGGACGGCGTCGCCCGGGCCGCGCCGGCGCTCCTTTCTCCTTGACACCGGCGCGCGCTTAATATATATATATGGCCCAGGCTGGCGTAGCTCAGTGGGCCAGAGCAGCTGATTTGTAATCAGCAGGTCGCGGGTTCGAATCCTGCCGCCAGCTTTAGCGAAGAGCGAACGCCGGGGAGGTACCCAAGCGGCCAAAGGGGGCAGACTGTAAATCTGCTGGCTAATGCCTTCGGGGGTTCGAATCCTCCCCTCCCCACATTCGCGCGGGCGTAGCTCAATTGGCGAGAGCATCAGCCTTCCAAGCTGAGGGTCGCGGGTTCGAGCCCCGTCGCCCGCTAAGAGCGCCGTTGGCGATAGACGCGTCGGCACGGCTAAGGATTAGGTATTTGGGCCGCATTTTTTACTTGACTTAAATGGGCCTATTCATTATTATGTAATTAGGTGGAAATCGTCGTATAATTGATTACCGAAAGGAAGGTGTGCGGTATGCGTAAGGTTATGTTAACGGTCGGCTTGGCGGCGCTGTGCGCCGGCGGCGTGTGGGGTGCTTCGCGCGGCGTCGTTGCCGAGCTCTTCACCGCTACGTGGTGAACGTACTGTCCGTACGCGGAATACGCGTTCGAAAGGATAGCGGATGAGCAGGGCCTGAGTAACTGGGTCCCGGTGGCGTGGCATTCGTCGGGTACCGACCCGTATCATACGACGGAAGCAAGCCAACGTTACGGTTTCTACGGGATCGGCGGCTACCCCACGCTAATGATGGACGGCTACGACAAGCTGGTGGGCGCCTATACTAACAACACCCAGCAATACAACTGGTATATGGCCCGCTACAACGCGCATAAGGCGATATCGTCGCCGCTCACGATCGACTACCTCTCCAATTCCTACGGCGGCAGCACCGCCTCCATAAAGGTGAACATCTATCTGGAGGAAGGCATTACCTCCGGCTCGACCGTTCACTTCGTCCTGTGGGAAGACAATCTGATGTATGGGAATAAGCCGCAGGGCTACGTGGAGCGGGCGTATAAGACCGCGACGCTGACGATATCGAATCCCGACGAGGCCCAGGTCATCAGCAAGAGCTTCAACCTCTCGGGCAGTTGGGTCAAGAGCAACCTCGGCGTCTCCGTCTTCGTCCAAGCGCCCAACAAGAACATCTACAACGGCAAAGCGACTATGCTCACCCTCGGAACGGCGCTCGCGCCTACGTCGTTGGGCCGCGTCAAAGCGCTGTTCAACTAATCCAACCCTCCCTCCATAGTAGGACCGCCGCCCTTTTGGGCGGCGTCCTTTTTATACCCGGGCCGCGGCTTAGCGGTCGGCGAGACGTTATGCCACCACTTCGCCCTCGATGACGTCCTCGGCGGCGGCGTTCGCCTTTTTGCTCTTCACCTTCGCCTTCTTCTTCTTACTCTTCCCGAGGATTAGCTCGCCGTCTTGGTAGTCCACCGTCACCGTGTCGCCCGGGCCGAAGTCGCCCTCCAGGATGCGGTTCGCGATGGGGTTCGCGAGGACGCGGGTGATAAGGCGGCGGAGCGGCCGGGCGCCGAACGCCGGCTCGTAGCCGGCGTCCGCCAGATACGCGCGCGCCGCGGCCGTTACCTCCAGGCCCATATCCTGGTCCTCGAGGCGGGCGCGGAGTTTCGCCGCCAACAGCCCGACGATTTCCTCGAGCTCCTCCCTGGCCAAGGCGTGGAAGACGATGATGTCGTCGACGCGGTTGATGAACTCGGGCCGGAAGACGGCCTTCACCTCCTCGAAGACCTCGGCCTTCATCTTCTCGTAGAGCGCCGCTTCGGCGTCCACGTGCGTGCGCTCGGACAGCTTCATAATCCGGTCCGCGCCGACGTTGGAGGTCATAATGAGGATGGCGTTCTTGAAGTCCACCGTCTTGCCGTGGCTGTCCGTCAGCCGGCCGTCGTCCATCACCTGCAGGAGGATGTTGAAGACGTCCGCGTGGGCCTTCTCTATTTCGTCCAACAGTATGACCGAGTAGGGCCGCCGGCGGACGCGCTCGGTGAGCTGGCCGCCCTCCTCGTAGCCGACGTAGCCGGGCGGCGCGCCCACGAGCCGCGAGACCGTGTGGCGCTCTTGATACTCGGACATATCGATGCGGACGATGGCCTCCTCGTCGCCGTAGAGGAACTCGGCCAGCGCCTTCGCGAGCTCGGTCTTGCCGACGCCGGTAGGCCCGAGGAAGATGAACGTGCCGACCGGCTGGTTGGGGTCTTTGAGGCCGGCGCGGGCGCTCCGGACCGCCTGCGCCACCGCCCGCACCGCCTCGTTCTGGTCGACGATGCGTTTATGTAATTCCTCCTCCATCCTCAGCAGGCGCGCCTGTTCCTCCTCGGTGAGCTCGGAGACCGGGATGCCGGTCCAGCTGGAGAGGACGCCGGCGACGTCCTCGGCGGTTACGACGGCCTTCTCCTCCTTCTCGGCCTTCGCCCGTTCCCACGCATCCTTGACCTCTTTGAGCTTGGCCTCCAGCTCGAGGGCCTTCACGTGCGCGCGGTTCGCGGCGTCGAAGTCGTTGCGGCCTATCGCCTCTTCTTTCTCGCGCCGGAGCTGTTTAATTTCGGCTTCGCCCGCGGCGACGTCCGGCGGGACCGTCAGGTTCGCGAGGTGGACTTTGGCCCCGGCCTCGTCTATGAGGTCGATGGCCTTGTCGGGCAGGAAGCGGTCCGCGACGTAGCGGGCCGAGAGGCGGGCCGCGGCGGCGATAGCCTCGTCCGAGATGGTAACCTGGTGATGCGCGGCGTAGCGCTCGCGGAGGCCCTCGAGGATGGCGACGGTCTCCTCGACGGTCGGCTCGTCCACCATCACCGGCTGGAAGCGGCGCTCGAGGGCCGCGTCCTTCTCGACGTATTTACGGTATTCGTCGAGGGTGGTCGCGCCGACGGCCTGGAGCTCGCCGCGGGCCAGCGCCGGCTTGAGGATGTTCGCGGCGTCGATGGCGCCCTCCGCGGCGCCCGCGCCCACGAGGGTGTGCATCTCGTCGATGAAGAGGATGACGTCGCCGCGTTTGATTATCTCGTCCACGACGTTCTTGAGGCGCTCCTCGAACTCGCCGCGGAACTTGGTGCCGGCGACGAGGCCGGCCATATCGAGCTGGATGACGCGCTTGTCGAGCAGGCTCTCGGGGACGCGGCGGCCCGCGATGACCTGGGCCAAGCCCTCCACGATCGCGGTCTTGCCGACGCCCGGGTCGCCGATGAGGACCGGGTTGTTCTTCGTCCGCCGGCTCAGTATCTGGATGACGCGCTCGATCTCCTTCTCCCGGCCTATCACCGGGTCGAGCTTGCCTTCCTCCGCGGCCTTGGTCAAGTCGCGGCCGAAGGCGTCGAGCGCCGGCGTATCCGACTCGGCGCTCGCGCCGTAAGCGCCGGCGGCAGACGCGCCCATCAGCTCGTAACACCGCTGGGCGACTACCTTCGGGTCGGCGCCGAGCGAGACGAGGACCTTGACGCCGGCGCCGGCGGTCTCGCTCAGGACGCCGAGGAGAATATGCTCGGTCCCGACGAACTGGGCCTTGAGCCGCTGGGCCTCGTCCACGGCGTGCTGAATGGCGCGCTTGGCGTCCGGCGCGAACTCGATGACGACCGCGGGCGGCGCCCCCGGCTTCGCCGGCGCGAGTTGTTGGACCGCCGCGGCGAGCTTGTCGAAGTCCAGCCCTACGGCGCCGAGAGCGCGCGCGGCCACCGAGCCGCGGTCGCGGGCGACGCCCACGAGGAGGTGGTCGCTGCCGATTTGCGCGGCGCCCAGGCCCTTCGCGGCCTCCTGCGCCGAGCGGACCGCCTCTTGCGCGCGATTGGAGAAGTATTCTTCCATAACGCGTCAACTCCTAAACTTCCACTCCCGCGATAATTATACGAAATAAGCGTGTAAAAATAAAGGCCCGCGCCGTGCGGCGATATTAGACCTTGAAAGGGTGAAGGATTGTGTTATAATTAGTGTTGCTGGAGGTGTGAAGTGAAAGGTGGAAAAAAGAGCACCCTTATTCGCCGCAGTATCGCGATACGTAAAGCCGAGCTGGATGAACTCCTCGCCGTCGTTCCGGCGGATGAAAGGCACAACGTGAACCGGCTTATCTTACGGGCGATACGGGAATTCGTCCGGGAGCGTCGGCGCCGCGCGTTCGCCGAAGAGATGGCGCGTATGGCCGCGGACCCGGACATCCAGCGCGAATGCCGGGCCATCGCCGAGGAGTTCAAACATACCGAGATGGACGGCTTGGACTAATGGTCCGTCGCGGCGAAATATATCGCGCGGATTTATACGGCGCCCGCGGCCGGGAACAGAAGGGGCGGCGACGGCCGGTCCTTATCGTTTCGGCCGACGAAGTCAACGCCCGGCCCCTCGTTGTAACGGTCGTAGTCGGCACGACGGCGAGGGGGCGTCTGCGCCATTACGTTACTAACGTCTTCGCCGCGGCGGAAGAAACGGGCCTTCCGAACGATACCGTTTTTCTATGTTTCCAGATACGGGGCGTTGACGTATCGCGTTTCGAGGTCGATAAGGCCGGCGCGCCGGCGCCCGCGGGCGTGATGCCGCCGGCGAGGATGGCCGAGGTTGACGCCGCGCTCCGCCTCGTCTTGGATTTGTAGCGCGCCGCGGCCCCCCAAGGAACCCCCGAGCCGCAAATTGACCACACTAACTCGAAGCTACTCCTCGGCGCCTTTGCCGTCTGTCTCGATATATTATAAATTAAGACGGCGCAAAAATAAAGGCCTCCTTTCAGGAGGCGCGCCGTTCTGATAGGAGCCGTAATGGCCGAAGCCAAGGAACTGACGCCGTTCGTGAAGGCGCTCGACGCCCGCGGCGAGACCCACCTCCCGCTCCTCGGCGCCGGGCTCGCGCGCCGCCTGCGCGCGGGCCTGGTAACGCTCGCGCCGGGCGAAGATTGCGGCCGCCACAGCACCGGCGACTACGAGGAGCTGTTGGTAATACTCGCGGGGCGAGGGGAGGCCGAAGTCGAGGGGCACGGCGCGTTCGACGTTAGGGCCGGCCAGGTCCTCTACGTCCCGCGCGACGCCGCCCACAACGTCCACAACCGCGGCGAAGCGCCGCTACGATACGTCTACGTCGTCGCGCCGGCTTGAAAGTAACGTTCGTTTATCGAAGCACACTAAAGGGATGAGACCGATGAAAAACGTGCGTCGAACGGTAGCGGTGGCCCTTCTCGCCGCGGCGCTAACGGTAGGGCCCGCGTGGGCCAATCCGGCCGCCGAACCCGGCGGACAAGTTTTCGCCGCTATCGCCGGCGTCGTCGCTTTGGGCGGGCTGGTAACCGCCGGCGTCATATACGCGTTGTATAAACTCTATTGGAGTAAGAACCCTCGATTTGTCCGCGAAGACGTAACGATAACGCTCGAGGCC
>CAZJNB010000117.1:0-6541 GCA_964547385.1 uncultured bacterium | reverse complement strand
GGATACCTTTCAGATAGACGCCGTGGTAACTTGGCGGGCCGCTATTTCCCGCGGCCTTCTCCTGACGGGCCGCGGCCGCGGCCTTCAATACCCGCTTGGCCTGAGGGTGGTTGGCGTTATAAGATAAGGCGTCGGACGCCAACTTCTCGGCCCGGTCGTAGTCCTTCGCGGCCAAAGCGGCGGCCGCTTTTTCGGCCAGCTCGTCCGCCGACGCCGACGCCTCGGCCCGGAGGCGCGCCAGCCCGGCCTTCCCTTCGGCGGTCGTCGGGTTCGCCGCCAACGCGGCTTTATAGTAACGGATAGCCTCCGCGGTCCGGCCGCCACTCTCCGCCGCGGACGCCATCCCCAAGTATTTATTCTCTTCGGCCGTCATCCGCGCCTGGGCGGCGCCGATGCTCGAAGCCGCTACGCGGTTTCCGGGGTCGCCCGCCAAAACGACCGACCATTTCGCGATCGCGCCGGCGTAATCACCCTTCTCGTAAAGGCGTTGGGCATCGCTCAAACTTTGCGCGACGGCCGCGGCCGCGGTCTCCCTCTCCTGCGCGAGTTTTTCTTCGGCGGTAGCGAGAAGCGCGGTCGCTTCCCCGTTCTCGGCGTCGAGTGATAACGCCGCCTTCGCCTCCAGCGCCGCGTCCGCCAAGTTCCCGCCGGCGAGATAATCTTTGGCCCGGGAGATATGCTCTTGAACCCGCTGGGCGTTATACGCGGTTTCGGCGGCCGCGAGCATATCGTTCGCCGCGGCGTTATCCGGGTCCCAGACCAAGATAATGTTCACCGTATCAATAACGTCGCCGTAGCGTTTTTGATTTTGGAACTTCTCCGCCTGGCCCAGAAGCTGGGTAACCATCGCGGTCCTCTGTTCTTCGAACTGTTTCCGAAGCCGTTCTTCGACTTTCGCCACGCCCGCGCGCCGGCTCCGCCCGAACGAATAAGTTAGGCCGAGGGCGAAGAGGCCGCCGGGAATATCGTGCTCGTTACCGGCGAAACTATAGTAAGTCGCGGGCGGGGTTCCCGGCCCGAGAGCCAAGTTTACGTCGAAGCCGCCAAAACGGACGCCGGTCCCGAAGGTAATGTACGAGCCGAGCTCGTCGAGGCCGGAGCGGTAGCCGCCGCGGAGCGCGAGCCAACGCCAGGGCCAATACTCTAGGCCGGCCCGCCCGTATACGGCGTCGCCGCGAAGGCCGGCAAACTCGTTCAAATGTAGCGGGATGTGGAAGTCGCACGCGGTAATCAGTTTGCTGTCCCACAAGGTCCAACCCACTCCCGCGACCGCGGCGCTCGGGACGTAGCGCGGCGCCGGCATACCAGGGTATTCGTTGGTACGTTCGGGCTGCCACGTGAACTCGTCGCCGAGGTTCTTGAAGCCCCCGGCGACCGTTAAGTTGGAACGTAACTTATACGCGGCACCAATATCGGCCGCAAGCGCCGTAGCATTACGGGAGCCGTAACTGAGGGCGATAATCTTAAAGCCCCCGCCCAACGCCAAGCGAGACCCGAGACGCCGGCCATAGCCGACGCCCAAAATATAGCCGGTGTCGCCGAAGGCCGTTATCGGCGGGTACGAGTTCGTAAGGCCATCGCTGAGGTCGAAATACCGGAAGTTGCCGCCCCACCCCCAACCCGCGAAGGATGCGTTTATCGCATAATAATTCGCGAACGGCATCGCGTCGAGGGCAAACTGGGGGTACGTCGTTTGGGCCAAGCCGGCCGGGCCCGTCAGCGTCCCCTCGCACCCTTCCGCGAGGGCATAGCCGGCGCCGCCCATCGCCGCGGCGCGCGGCCCCTCGGCCATTACAATGAAGTTGTAATTATTTACGTCTACGCCGGCGTACGCGCTCCCCCATACGCCCGACACCAATACGAACGCGATAATGCGTAATATACGGGACATAACGAACGCTCCTCGAAAGTCTTATTAGTCGCCTATAACTACCGGCGTCCCGGGCGAGACTAACTCGACCAAACGACCCGCGTCCTCGTTATACATACGGACGCAACCGTGAGAGGCCGCGGTCCCGATACTCGCGGGCTCGTTGGTGCCGTGGATGCCGTAACCCTTTTTATTGATGCCGATGAACCAATCGCCCAGGCCGTTATCCGGCCCCGGCGGAATCGCTTTGCCTCGCCAATACCACGTCGGCTTCTCCAGCGTCACCGTTGTTTTAAAGTCGCCGGTGGGCGTCGGCGTATCCGGCTTCCCTATCGCACATGGCCATACGTGCGTTAACACAACGCCCTCGAAAAAGAAAATCGCCTTTTCGGCCTTGCTTATATAAACGCCGTCGGCGGGCGCCCCCGGGAAACCCTCGGCCGCGGCGTCCCATCCGACTATTACCTCGACGCCGGTTATACCCGGCGCCGGCGCGAGGACGCCCAGACCCAAATCCGCTTGTATCCGCTCGGCCGCGGGCCCGCGTGCGTCGCCGTATCGAATCACCGTCTTCTCAAACGCGTAATTCAACCTCCCGTTCTCGTCTCTAACATCTTCGACTGCGCCCGGGTCGAGGCCTAATTTCGCCGCAACCTCCCGGCATACAGCCGCCCGCCCGGCGCCATTGACGACGCTAACGTGTAGTTCCGCCGCGGCCGGCGCCTCGGCTGGTGCCGGCGAACCGCCGCAAGCGACGGCGGCGCTCACCGCCGCGGCCGCCGCTATATACGCGCCGTTTTTAAATATACCGTTCTTTTTACTTCCGAATTTCAAAGTCCCCGTCGCCAGCTTTATTTCGAACCCTTTTACACGAAGTAGGAAACTACTTCCTCCCGCGGCCGCCTCTTCGGCGCTACCGGCCTTGCCGCCCCTCTTTCCCTAACGCCCAACGCTATTATCGCCAAAAGCTCCCACCGCCCCGCCGGTTTAACGATCGACTCAATCTCTTCCCGGGCGATAAGGATACCAGTCGTCCAGCAGGCCGCGTAGTCCAACGCGTGCGCCATAAGGAGCATATTCTCGATGGCCGCGGCTACACTTTGGACGGACGCGTTCTCGCGCGTGCTCGCCGATAGCTCGGGCGCGTATCGTGCGAGCAACCGCTCAAGCAAGGAACGATAAGGCTCTACAAAAGCGCATATTAGCGCCGAGCAGTTAAGAAAGAATGTTAAATATTGAGCGTAGCCGTCGAAGGCCTTTTGGGCACTCGCGGAGGATATCCGCGCCTTAATAGTATCGACTTTGGCGGAGACCGCGTTAGCAATGTTCTTTATTAACTCGCGCTTTGTAACCACCGCGAAATGCCACGGTTGTTGGCTCGAGCCAGAAGGGGCGTATAAACCCGCTTCGACAATAGTGTCAAGGTCCGCCGGTGAGATCGGCGCCGGCGACATTACCCGCTCCGAACGCCTCGCCTTTACGAAAGGCAAAAAAGTATTAGCGTCAATATCCACACTTAAATATTAACTCGAAGATAGCAGACGTAACCGAAGGAATAGATTAACCATCCGCTTCCATCCGTAGACGTTCCTTGGTAACAATATTATGAGCCTGGCAAATCGGCTCGGGGACACGGAATCGTAGCGTAAGACTCAGGATAAACTCTTCGGCCCAATCGAGACGGCTGCGATGGCCCACCGAGACGTATATCGGCGTCACGTTACTCCGCGTCCGCAATACGGTCCCGATTCGCTCGCCTTTATGTTTTAGCGGCCCCCGAGAGCCTTTTCTCATACCCAATCTCGCGGGCTCGGCGCCAATAAGACGGGACTTCGCACAGCCGATCGTGGGGATGCCGAGGAGGACGCCAAGATGGGAGGCGATGCCGAAGCGGCGGGGATGCGCAATCCCCTGGCCGTCCACAATCAAAACGTCTATCTTTTTACGCAGAGGCTTCAATATCTGGTAACACAACGGCGCTTCCCGAAAACTGAGGAGGCTGGGAATATAGGGGAAAGGCGTCGGCCCGGTGCGGGAAAATGTCCCCACCATCTCGAGGTCGGGATAAGAGAGGATAACGACCGCGCCGATGTTTAACTCGCGGTCGCGATGATACGCAACGTCCACGCCTGCAACGTAGCGTATGCGGCGCGGCTTCTTCTCGAAGCGGACCAACGACGCCAGCTCCCGTTGGAGTTGTAACGCCCTCGTCGGCTCGGTGGGGAAATACGCTCTCACGCCCGTCCACCCAACGTCTGACTATTAACTCGTTGCCGGCGGCTTGGTTATCGCGACTAAGACAACGCCGGAGCAGATTAAGAATAAACCTGCCACCCTAAGCCACGTTACCTTATCGCCGAAGAACCACCAGGAGAGGAAGAATACAAATACGTACCCCAATGCTATCATCGGGTACGCATACGACAATTCGGTCCGGCTCAGGACCACGAGCCAAGAAACCGACGATAGACCGTAACAGACAAAGCCCAATATAACGAGCGGCCGCAATACCGTGGCCAATAAGGCTCGGTTTAAGCCCGTTATAGGACCGTCGGCGGATACGCCCTGCTTCAGGAATATCTGGCCGGTTACGCCCAGCCCAACTGATAACAGAATTAACGCGAGCGTCTTCACTTATCCTCCGTTGTTCCCGAAGCCGTCAGCTTCCCGTTCTCTCCTGCCGCCGGCGCCGGTAATCGCGGAACGCGTAATACCAACGGGCCGCGCGCGAAGGCTTCAGATATACCGCGTCGTCCACGCAGGTTTCGTAGCAACAAAGACATTGGATACATTTAGCGGCGTCGATCGCCGCGGCGTCCCCCACCATTCGCGCCGCGCCCACCGGGCACGATTCCACACACCGCCGGCAACCGGTGCACCTATCGGCCGCGACCACCGGCCGGATTATGAACTGCCGGCCGGCGAAGCGAAGTAACGGCCGCGGGAGACGCCGGAGCCATACACTCCCGGGCGCCGCGACCTCCTCGAATATCAGGTCCTCGCGCCGCGCGCCGACGTAGATAACTTCCGGCTCGCGCGGGCATAAGCCCCGGGCCACGCTCAGCCGCACCGTAACCGCTTCGTCTTCAAACCCCAAAACGCGTGCTAATACTACGTCTATGGCCGCGGCGTTCCTGCCGGCGAATATTAGCTCGAAGTGCCGCGGCGTCCCCCCCGCCGGCCCGTCGCCCTCCAACCCTACGACGCCATCTACGAACGTGAACGCCGGCGCCAGGACCGGCGCTAACTCCACCAAAAGCTCGGCGAAGTCGTCCGGGTGCGGCGCCCGCCGATGGAGCTCGGCCTTCGCAAGCCCCGGTATTACGCCCAGGCAGTTCTTTATCGCCCCCGTAAAATACGTCAGGAAGTGGGTCTTAAGTTTGGGCGCGCTTATTACGGTCGCGTCGTCGCACACGCGGGCGACGCGGATATCTTTTACGAAACGGCTCGTTACGGACCTGCTCACCGAGCCGCCGGCCTCGAACGATACCAACGGCACGCCCGCGGCCGCCGCCGCCGCCGCGACGCCCGTCGCCTCCCACACGCGCGCCAAACCTCTAACGGCGCCCGCCGGGCTGTCGCCGATTACGACTTCCCGGCCCTGTTCCCCTAAAGAACGGGCGAGGCATTCTACGAACGCCGGGTGCGTCGTTACGGCGCGCGCCGGCGCGCGCGCGGCCATCAGGTTGGGCTTGACTACGACCGGCCGCGCCGGCGGTGCCACTACGTCCCACCCGCCGGCGGCCGCGGCGAGCTCCTCTATAGCGCGCCGAAGCTCGCTCTCTTCGTACGACCGCGCCCGGGCGACGTAGACCGGCTCGTCGAAACACTCGGCTAACGCGTTCGCGGCAACGGCGCATTATAATACAACGTGAGTAATATTTCAACGTCTTATTACGCCCGAGCCCACTCGGCGGACCAAGTAACGTAGAACGACGGCCGCCGGGGTTTATGCTCGGATTCTTTCTCATTTAGCATCGCCGCGGCCGTTATATAATTTGACCACGTTTAACAATTATGTTATCCTATTATTGTAGCCTTTGGCACGCAACTTCAAACGGGCAGAGCAGGCGGCGTTCGTGGACTACTTCTTCGCCTTGGTGAACGGCGGCCTTCCGATTCCCCTCATCATCTGGTTCGTCCTCCACGACATCTACCCTACGCCGCCGGGCTTTGAGGCGTTCAAGGATATGGGGCTGTGGGACGCGGAGATACTAAACGCGAAGCCGGCGTGGCTCAGCTGGCTCAACTACTGAGGAGGGCTAGAGATGACGACGGTTAAGATAATAATCGCCGCGGCCCTCCTCGCCGCCGGCGCCAGCGCGATCGAGGTTGTCTACGTCAAGTCTTTCCCCGTTACCGGTAAAACCGGCCTTTCGGTTAATACAGGCGGAGAAGTATTTTCTAACGGCACAGGATACGTTAAAGTATATACTTCTATGGGTTCGCTCCTCCGCACGTGGACGACGCGCGAAGTATCCTACGACAACGACGTGGACAACCAGGGCTACGTCTACATCTGCGAGGCGGAAGGAATGCAGAGCTGGTGGCCGCGGGCGATATATAAGTATAGCGAAGAGGGCTCGTTCGTAGGTTCTTTCGGCCAGACGTCGTTTGACGCCGCGGGCGTCGCGAGCGACGACGGCGGGTATTTATATGCCACGACCAGGT
>CAZJNB010000116.1:0-6770 GCA_964547385.1 uncultured bacterium | reverse complement strand
CTCGTTTATCTCGATCAGGACTTCGTTGGCTTCCTCTTCGTGGATCGACTTGCCGTTGTGGAAAACATTGATCAGCGCATCATCGGGAAGCATCGCCACCAGTTCGGTCGGCTCTTCCCCGAGTTCCACCGTACCGCCCATCGATGCAATCTGATCTCCATTGTCGATCTCGAAGAAGAACTCGGTCGGATCGTCCCAGAAATCGAAGGAAATGTAGTACTGCCCCTCTCGGATCGCGTCGAGGATCTGCTTTCGCGCAACAGCGTAATCCTTCGCCAAAGGCTCGTCGAGCAGGACATGGTTCTGGATGGTCCGGAAGGCGGTCTCGTAGGGAAAGAGGAGGAGCGGCGCGACCAGGAGGTAGAAGGGCGGCGGGTAGGAGATGGGGGGCGTGGGCGGGAGGCCGCGGCGTTCGTTGAGTTCTTGGATAGGCCCGGCGCCGGTCCGTTCGTAGTAGTGGTAGTCGGCGTAGGGGTCGCGGCCGGCGAGGAGCTCGGCACTGCCGATGAGGTATTGGGCGAAGTCGTCGCCGTGGCTGCGGACGGCGCGGCTGGCCGCGACGGCGAAGTAGCAGACGGCCCAGGCGAGAAAGATATACGTCAGCGCCGTTAGGTATTTGCGGCGGCGGCGGAGCGCGAGTGCCGCGGCGACGTAGATTACTATAACGACGTTGGCGATGACGTGGAGCGGCATACGTTTTTCCTAAGGCACGGCGGCGAACCGGGTCCGTTGGCACGGCGTTGTTGCGACCGCCGCCCGAGGTTTATTGTAGCACAAGAAACGCGGCGGGCGCTACGTTTTAACGGTTACGGGAGGGCGCGGGCCGTTGACACCGGGCGGGGAGCGTGTTATATTCTCCCGGGACGTTTCGTAACGGAGGACGTATGGAGAGATTCGGACGTATCGTATTAGTGGGTATCGCCGCGGGCTTGCTCCTCTCGATATGGGGGACGCTGTCGCGGGTGGTTTTAAGCCCGCTGGCGGGCGACGCCGCGGCGTTGTTCAAAGAGCAGGATTTCCAGCTCGTTTTGCTCGGCTTTTTCCTGGATTTAGCGTTGGGTTTCTTCTACGTAGTGGCCTATGCGATAATTAGGCGGCGCGGGCCGGCCGCTTTCTGGAAGAGGTTTCTCTTGTTCTGGGTGATATTACTCACCGTCGGCGTCCTACCGCGGGCGGTGGAGGCTTACCGGATGTTGGCGGTGCCGGACCGGCTTACGCTGGCGTGGGGGATTGTGTGGACCGCGGAGGCGCTAACGCTCGCGTTGGTGATCGCGTTATTATTTCCCAAGGGCCGGCCGCGGGAAGGGGCCACGGAGCCGGCGAGGGCTCCAGAGGAACGCGGATGAGGCTTTTCGTAACACTGTTATTGATGGCGGCGGCCGCGGCCGCGGCGGAATACCGGCCGCGCGGCTCGGGCGGCGCGCCGCTCTTCGGCGCGAACGTTCCGTCGCTGGCCGGCGTGCGCGACGAGTTCGACACCCTTGACGTCGCGACGCCCGGCTACACGTTTATGATGGGCGGGACGTACCGCTACAGCTTCGCCTCCGGCCTCCAACTTGGCTACTACGGCGGCGGCTGGGCCTTCACGACGGGGGACGCCTTCGACGACGGGACCGTCAAAGAGTGCGAGATTGACTTCGGCGTCCACCACTTCGTCGCCGGCTACAAGATGTATTTCGGCGAGCGCGTCGGCCTTTTCGCGGGCGGCGGCGCCGGCGTCTTCCAGGTAACGTATACCAAGAGGATAACGAGCGCGCCCTACAGCTACGGCAACGTCCCGTTCCCGGAATCGATAACCTACATCTCGGAGCTGGACGGCCTCAACTGGTCCGCGCAGGCGTTCGTGGGGCCGCAGTTCCGCGTTCTGCCGTGGCTTGCTATCGGCGTCGAGGCCGGCTATTTCTATATGAACGTCCCCGCCGGCGCGTTGAAGCAGGTGGGCGTGAAGGCCGCGGCGGCGCCCCAGCTCGATATGTCCGGGCCCTTCGTCCGCGTCGGGCCGATGTTTAACTATTAAATAGGTTGGGAAGAGGTGAGCGGGATGCGCATTTCGGCGGTAGTTTCGGTCGTAGTGCTATTCGCCGCGAGTGCGGGTGCGTCAAGGTGATGTTCAGGTAGACGGAACGTCTTTTAACGAGGGCGCCCGTGCCGGGCGCCTTTGCCTTAGCCGGCGCCCGAAATTTTTCCTTGACAGCGGCGGCGTCGGTGAATACAATCCGGCCCGGATGGAAGCGGAACGTTCCGAAAGAGTGCGCGCGACGCTCGCGTTGACCCGCGTCCCGGGAATCGGGCCGGTGAACTTCCGCCGGCTCGTCGAGGCGTTCGGCGCCGCGGCCGCGCCTTTCGCCCGGCGCGCTAACGAGCTCGCCGCGGTAGAGGGCATCGGCGGGGAGCGGGCGCGGGCTATCGCCTCCTTCGATGGGTGGGCGGCGGTGGACGCCGAGCTCGCCCGGGCAAGCGAACTCGGGCTGGCCGTTCTCTGCTGGGGCGACGAGGAATACCCCGAGAGGCTCGAGGCGACGTACGACCCGCCGCCTATTCTATACTATAAGGGTTCCTTAGCTCTCTTGGCGGGGCCGGCCGTCGCGGTCGTAGGGACGCGTAACCCCACGAGCTACGGCGAAGACGCCGCGGCGTTTATCTGCGAGGCGCTGGCGGCGGCGGGCGTCGTCATCGTCAGCGGTATGGCGCGCGGCATCGACGCCCGGGCGCACCGCGCCGCGCTGAAAGTAGGCGGCGCCACCGTCGCCGTTCTCGGCTGTGGCGCCGACGTCGTCTACCCGCCCGAGAATAAAGAGCTATACGAAGATATTTGCGGCGCGGGCGCGGTCGTCTCGGAGTTCCCGCCCGCCGCGGCGCCGGAGGCGCAGAACTTCCCCCGGCGCAACCGCATTATCAGCGGTTTGGCCGCCGGCGTCTTGGTCGTGGAGGCCGGCGAGAAGAGCGGTGCCCTCATCACCGCGCGGCACGCCGCGGACCAGGGGCGGGAAGTCTTCGCGGTCCCGGGCAGTATCTTCTCGCGGCTGAGCGACGGCTGTCGGCATCTTATCGCCGCGGGCGCGAAGGCGGTCGGCTCGGCCGAGGAGATATTAATAGAGATCGCGCCTCAGCTTGCGCCGGCTTCCGGGCCCCGGGTAACCGCGCCGCCGCCGGCGACGCTGGAGGCGTTAACCGCGGACGAACGTGCGATGTTCGAGCGCGTCGCGGCACAGCCGTCCCCCGCGGACGAACTTGCCGCGGCCTTGGCGTGGGATGCGGCTCGCGCCGCGGCGGCATTCCTCGGGCTCGAGGTCGCCGGCTTAATCGAGAAGTTGCCCGGAAACAATTACCGCCGTCTTTACTCGTAGATGTAGCTAAGGTCCTATGGCAAAAAAACTCCTAATTGTGGAATCGGCCGCGAAGGTCAAAACTATCGCGAAAATCCTCGGCAAGGATTACGCGGTCAAGTCCTGTAAAGGACACGTGAGGGACCTGCCGAAGTCTTCGCTTGGCGTGGACCTCGCCAATAACTTCACGCCCACGTACGTCTCGACGTCGGAGCAGGAGAAGGTTTTGAAGACGCTGGCCCGGGCGGCGAAGGGTGCCGATGTCGTCTACCTCGCGACCGACCCCGACCGCGAGGGCGAGGCCATCGCCTTTCACCTTGCCCAAGCGCTGGACGGGTGCCGGACGCGGCGCATATCGTTCAATGAGATAACGCCGGAGGCGGTGCGGGCCGCGGTCGGCGCGCCGCGCGAGGTGAACGACACGTTGGTCGCGGCGCAACAGGCGCGACGGGTCCTCGACCGCTTGGTCGGTTATCAAGTCAGCCCGATTCTGTGGCGCAAGGTTACGACAGGTCTCTCGGCGGGTCGCGTCCAATCGGTCGCGGTCCGCCTGATATGCGAGCGCGAGGCGGAGATCGAGGGCTTCGTCCCCGTCGAGTATTGGACCATTAGCGGGGAATTTGTAACTCCCGCCGGCGAGCCTTTTTCGGCCGCCCTCACCTCCATTGCCGGCGACGTGTTGATGGCGCCGGGCCGCCTCGAGAAGTACGACCGCCGTCTCGCGAGCGAAGACGAAGCCCGGCTCGAGCAGGGGAAGTTGGCCGCGGAGAATTTCGTGGTAACTTCCTTTGAACGGAAAGAGAAGCGCCGTTCGCCGCCGCCGCCTTTCACCACCAGCACTTTTCAACAGGCCGCGGCTCGCCGCTATGGCTTCACCGGCAAGAAGACGATGGCGGTGGCCCAGACCCTTTACGAGGGCGTGGACGTTGGCGACGGCGGCCGCGTGGGACTCATAACGTATATGCGGACGGACGCGGTGCGCGTCGCGACGTCGGCGGTGCACGCGGTCCGCAAACTTATCGAGAGCCGTTTCGGCTCGGAATACCTGCCGCCCAAGCCGCGGGCCTTCCGCGCCCGCCGCGGCGCCCAGGAGGCCCACGAGGCGATCCGGCCTACCGACGCCGCCCGGGCCCCGGCAGATATGAAGAGCTTCTTGACCGCGGACCAGTTCAAACTCTACGATATTATCTGGCGACGCTTCGTCGCGAGCCAGATGGCCCAGGCGGTGTTCGACGTTGCCCAGGCGACAGTAGAGGGCGGCGGCTATCTCTTTCGCGCCGCGGCGCAGGCGGTCAAGTTCGCCGGTTACCTCGAGGTCTCGCCACGCGGGCACGAGGAGGATACACACCTCCCGACGTTGACGGTCGGCGACGAGGTCGCTCTATCGGCGGCTAAACCGGAACAACATTTCACCCAGCCGCCGCCGCGTTATAACGACGCGTCGCTCGTGAAGGTCCTGGAGGAGTTCGGTATCGGGAGGCCGAGCACGTACGCGCCGACGGTCGCGACGGTCATCGACCGCGAATACGTGGAGCGCCGGCAGCGTAAGTTCTATCCCACCGAATTGGGCAAACTCGTGAACGCGCTTCTCGTCGCCTCGTTCCCGGACATCTTCGACGTCAAGTTCACCGCCCGCGTCGAGTCGGCGCTCGACGCCGTCGAGGAGGGCTCCGCGGACTGGGTGGCGGTCTTGCGCGACTTCTACGGGCCGTTCGCCGCCGACCTCGAGAAAGCGGCGGACGTAATGGACGCGGTGCGCGACGGCGCCGCCGAGAAGACCGACGTTGCCTGTCCGAAATGCGGTGCCAAAATGGAAGTCCGGTGGGGCCGCTTCGGTAAATATTTGCGGTGCGGAAACTACCCCGAGTGTAAAGGGACGATGAATTTCGAGCGCGATGAGGAGGGTCGAGTCGTCCCGTGCGAGCCGGAGGATACCGGCGAAACCTGTGATAAGTGCGGCGGCAAGATGGTCGTGAAGCGCGGCCGCTACGGCGAGTTCCTCGCTTGTGAGAACTATCCTACGTGTAAGAACACGCGCGCGATCCGAAAAAAGGTCGAGGCGCGTTGCCCGAAGTGCGGCGGTCAGGTTGTGGAGCGCCGGGGGCGGGGCGGCCGGCCTTTCTACGGCTGCGAGAAATACCCTGATTGCGACTTCACCGCCCCCGCCGAGCCGGTGAACGAGCCCTGCCCCTCCTGCGGCGCGCCGTACCTCTTGAAGGGAAAGAGGGGGAAATACTGCGCGCGCAAGGACTGCGATTATCGTTCGTCGCGTAAGGGGAAAAAGTCCTAAAGGGAATCTTGCAAAGAGGAGCCTGGCGGCGAGGGCCGTGGGCTTCCGATTATTCTACCAACGTTGGGCGCCGGGGCGCCTTTTTCTATAATGGTGGTCCATAAACGGGAGCGGGGGCACGGCGGCTCGGGCCGGTTGCGCGCGAGCGAAGTATTTTTAGCGGAGCCGCCGGACGCGGCCGCCGGCGAGTTGCGGGCCGGCGTCTGTTACCCCAACAGCTACCGCGTCGGCATGGCCTGCCTCGGGTATCAATTAGTATGGGGGATGTTCGCGAGCCACCCGGCTTTCCGGACGGCGCGTTTCTTCGCGAGCTGGGGCGGCCGGCCGCGCCGCGGCATTGTGGCCGAGCCGCGGGCGCTGGAGGATGGGAGCGCCCTCGCCGATTGTGACGTCATCGCCTTCTCGATATATTACGAGGCCGACTACGTGCGCGCCTACGGGATGCTCGCGGCCGCGGGCGTCCGGCCGTGGGCCGCGGAACGAGGGGAATACGACCCGCTGGTTATATTCGGCGGGCCCGCGGTAACGGCGAACGCGGAGCCGTTAGCGCCGTTCGCGGACGCGGTAATCCTGGGCGACGCCGAGGAGACCTTGCCGCGGCTGTTGGATATTATCGCCGCGGGCGTCGCGGCGCCGAGGCGGGAGTTGGGGGAGAGGCTCGCGGCCGTTGCCGGGACGTACGTCCCGCCGTTATACGGTGCGCATTACGGCCCGCCGGGGACGCCGCCGGCGTTGGTTCCTACGGCCGACGTGCCGCCCGAGCCGGGGCGGGCCCGGGTTGCGGACCTCACGCCGTACCGGGGCGGCTCGTGGCTCGCGACGCTTGCGGCGGCGTTCGGGAAGTTATTGTTGCTCGAGCCGATACGGGGTTGCGGCCGGGGGTGTTCTTTCTGCGCGACCGGCGTAATCGGCGCGCCGCCGCGCAGCCGCGGACGGCGCGATGATCGAAGGCCAGCGATAGCGGTAGCGTGCGCCGCACCATCGGCGCGCCATTCACCGCCAGCACCCGGGGGACGATCCGCCCGGCGCTCAGGATCGCGACCTGCGGCGGCACCACCACGGGGAAGGCATAGCGGCCGCCCAGAGTGCCGAAGTTCGAGAGCGTGATGGTCGCGCCGCGCAGTTCCTCGGGCGGTACCTTGCGGCCCTCGACG
>CAZJNB010000115.1:2985-6791 GCA_964547385.1 uncultured bacterium | reverse complement strand
CGCCAGTTCCGTTTCGACCTGAACGGCGATATCTATTCGCCGACGGCGAGCTGGGGGCTGGTGGACCGCGACCGCTATGCGAACGGCCCCACGACCTTTTGGCCGCCGCCGGGTGCGGTAGCTGTCCCCAAGCAATATTATGCCGACTATACGCGGCGTATGCTCCGGCTCGATGTGGAGGGATATCGCCGGCTAAGCGGGTCGCTCTACGCTGGCCTGGGGGCCTTCGTGGAGGATTACGCCGTCGTGGCGTGGGCGGGCGAGGAGGGCTATATCCCCGGCGGCGAATACGCGCCGGGCGCCGCGGGCGGCCTCGTCGTCGGGCCGACGGCCTTCGTCGAATATGACAGCCGCGACCGCCGGAACGCGACAACGGAGGGTCTCTTTGCCCGGGCGAGTTTTTCGGCCTTCGACGAGGGCGCGGCGTCCGATTATTCTTTCCGGAAGTACGAAGCCGACGTCCGCTTCTATTGGCCGGTGGCGCGCTGGGGTCGCAAGTGGACGTTCGCGAACCGCCTTTACCTTTCCGGGCGGGACGGCGCGCCGCCATTCTGGGCGATGGCGGCGTTGGGGGGCTCGGCGATACTTCGGGGAGAGCCGGAGGGCCGCGCGCGCGGCCGGTGGCTCGTAGCGTATCAGGAGGAGGTCCGGGTGCCGTTGTGGTGGCGTTTCGTCGCCGCTCTTTTCGTGGACGTCGGCGACGTTGGCTTTACGATGAGCGATTTTTCTTTTAAACGGGTGAAGTTAAGTGGAGGCGGCGGCCTCCGGCTCGACCTCGTCGAGGACGGCGAAGCGCGAGTGCGGCTCGACTACGGCCGGGGGAAGGACGCGACCGGTTTATACGTGGTCTTCGACGAGGCTTTTTAGGCGGAGGGTCAAACCCTTTTATAGCTTGACACCGCTTAGCGGCCGTGGTAGATTTCCAATAATATTTATTTAGGCAAAGCGCGCGGGTTGCCTGTGGCCCGGGCGTCCGGGAAAGACGCCGGAAGGGGTGCTTGTGATGAAGTCGGCGTTGGCCGTAGTAGGGATAGCACTTTTCGTCGTCGCGACGGCGGCGGCTCAGGCGCTTCGCGCGGCGGAGGACGTCGTCGCCAAGGATACGCCCGTGGACGCGGGCGGGTCCATCGACGTAACCTGGCGCCCGTCGCCGGATGGGGCCGCGGCGGAGGGTAAAGTTACGGCGTATGAAGTTTGGCGCGCCCCTTCGGCCGCGGGGAAATATACGAAAATAGCGGAAGCCGCGCCGGGGAAAGAGAGCTACAAAGTTACCGACGGGAAGGCCCAAACCGGCGTCGGTTATTTCTATAGAGTCCGGGTTCGCGGTGAGAAGGTGAGCACCGACTCGGCGCCGGTGGGGCCGGTCCGGGCGCGGGTGCAGTGGTTCCACCCGGAGCGCTTGAATATGCTCATCGCCTCCATCGTGCTCTCGGCGTTGGTGCTCTATTACATAACGCAAGCGCGCGCCGGGAAGCAACTCTTCATTCGGCGCATCGCCGGTCTGGAAGCGGTCCAAGAGGCGGTGGGCCGGGCGACGGAGATGGGCAAGCCGGTCCTCTACGTACCCGGCATCGCGGATATCGACGATATTCAGACGATCGCTTCGATTACGATTTTGGGGCGGGTCGCGACGATGGTGGCCGATTACGAGGCCGAGCTATTGGTACCGTGCTCGAAGGCACTCGTGATGTCCACCGCCCAGGAAGTCGTCAAGGAAGCATATCTGGAAGCGGGGCGGCCGGACTTCTACCGGGCCGATAACATCCGCTACATAAGCGACGACCAGTTCGGTTACGTGGCGGGCGTGGACGGCATTATGCTTCGGGAGAAACCGGCGGCCAATTTCTACCTCGGGACGTTCTACGCAGAGTCGCTCATCCTGGCGGAGACGGGTCACTCCATCGGCGCGATTCAGATCGCCGGAACCGCGATGCCGTCCCAGCTCCCCTTCTTCATCGCGGCCTGCGACTACACCCTCATTGGCGAGGAACTCTTTGCCGCGAGCGCCTACCTCAGCCGCGAACCGCGGTTGTTGGGTAGTCTTTTAGGCCAGGATTGGGGTAAGGTTATCATATTGTTTTTCATAATCGTCGGCATCGCGACGGCGTTCCTCGCCCAATTCGGTGTAGAGGTCGCCGGCCATTCCATCGACTTCGCGCAACTCTTCGAGGTGAAGTAACCTCGGCGCGCGGCTGAAAGGTTAACGCCTTCGCTCGAGGAGGCTTGTCATGCGACGTGAGTTACCTATGATCGTGGCCTTTGTCGCCGGCCTTATCATCATATTGGAGTTTTTCGTGCCGGCGCTACGGGCCGTCGCGGACAACATCCAGAATTGGTATCTGGTCGTAGTGGCGTTTGCCATCCTGGTCGGGGTCTTCAACCTATTACGGATAAACTATATGAAGATCAAGCACGGCCGCCGCGACTGGCCGTATTCCATCGCCCTCATCGCCGGCCTGTTCACGATGGGAATAGTGGGCGTAGGTTGGGGAATCGGCGAGGGAACTGTTTTCGATTGGCTCTTCAAGTATTTAATGTTCCCGATGTCCTCGACGATGTTCTCGCTGCTGGCGTTCTTCGTGGCGTCGGCGGCGTATCGGGCCTTCCGCGCGCGCACCGTGGAGGCGACGCTACTTCTTCTCGCGGCGTTCATCGTTATGCTGGGGCAAGTCCCCATCGGTACGTTCTGGTTGCCGTCGTGGTGGCCTTTCTTCCTGGCGCCGGATTGGCTCAAGGACCGCATTATGGAAATCGGCAATACCGCCGGCCAGCGGGCGATTCTCATCGGTGCGTCGTTGGGCGTTGTCTCCACGTCGCTTAGGATACTGCTCGGTATTGAGCGTTCGTACCTGGGGGAGGAGTAGCGCCACGTCCCGGCGCGCCGGGGTAGTAAGGAGGTCGGAATAGATGCGGTTCGTCCGTTGGCTATCCGATATCGACCGCCGATTAATCTTTCTGGTAATCGCGGTAGCGGGTATCGTCCCCCAGTTCGTGCCTTTGGGGATGCCGGTAAAAGTGACGTCGCAGTCGCGGGCCATATACGACGAGGTCGAGGCCTTGCCGCCGGGCTCGAACGTTCTGGTCGCGTTCGACTACGACCCGGCCGCGGCGCCGGAAGTTCACCCGATGGCGATCGCCTTCCTCCGACACTGTTTCACCAAGAAACACAAAGTCATTATTTTGGCGCTCTGGCCGCAGGGGGCCCAGCTCGCGGTGAGCGCTATGGCCGAAATCACGCAGGATTTTGACCTGAGCTACGGCGAAGATTACGTCAACCTCGGCTACAAGGCGGGCGGCGCCGTCGTCATCAAGTCGCTCGGCTCGTCTATTCCCGACGTATTCCCGCAGGATATGGCCGGCCGGCCGATAACGGAATTGCCGATTATGGCGAAAATCCGCAACCTGGGCGACATCGCGTTCGTGATGGACCTCTCCGCGGGCGACCCCGGCATTCCGGCGTGGGTCCAGGTCGCCAACTCGCTCTTCCACCGGAAAGTCGCGGGCGGCTGCACCGCGGTCTCGGCGCCGCAGTTCTTCCCCTATCTGCAAACGGGCCAACTCGTCGGCTTGTTGGGCGGCCTCAAAGGGGCCGCGGAATACGAGATGTTGGTCAAATACGCCGGGCGGGCGTCGCGGCGGATGGATGCCCAGTCGGTCGCCCACCTCGTAATAATAATGTTTATAATTTTCGCGAACGTCACGTACTTCATACTACGCCGAAGGCCGGAGGAGAAGGGCGCGGCGCCGGCCGAACCGCCCCGCCCGTAGGGCAGTCTCGTGACGTCGGTTCGTTGCGCGGAGGCATA
>CAZJNB010000115.1:0-2885 GCA_964547385.1 uncultured bacterium | reverse complement strand
AACCGCCCCGCCCGTAGGGCAGTCTCGTGACGTCGGTTCGTTGCGCGGAGGCATAAAATGGACGGCTTGACGCTTTTCGGAACGTGGATCGCGGCGCTCTTGACGCTGGCTATCCTCTCCTTTCTTTATAAGGACAACCCGTTTTATAAGTTCGCCGAGTACCTCTTCGTGGGCGTGTCGGCGGGCTTCTGGGTCGCGTTTCAATACCACAACCTCCTGATACCGAATTTGATCCAACCGCTATTTGGCTCGGCGACGGTGCGGGGCGCCTTGCCGAAGCTCTTCATCGACGGCCAGTGGGATTGGCGGGTCCTCACCGTCATCGCGGGCGCGCTGGGCGTTACGATGCTCTTCCGTTTCTTCCCGAAGGTAGCGTGGGTTTCCCGCTACGGTATCGCGTTTTCGGTAGGTTTGGGCGCCGGCTTGATGTTCATAGTATATCTCCAGGCCAATTGCCTGGCGCAGGTCAAGGGGACGATCATCCCGCCGCTCGTCTGGCACAACGGCGCCGTCGATTGGGGGACATCGATCTCTAATACCCTTCTCATTATCGGCGTCGTAAGCGCGCTTATCTACTTCTACTTCTCCAAAGAGCATAAGGGCGTATTGGGCGCGACGGCCCGGTTGGGTATTTGGTTCCTTATGGTATCGTTCGGCGCGGCTTTCGGCTACACCGTTATGGCTCGTATCTCCCTCCTCATAGGCCGTACGGAATTCCTGATAAACGATTGGATCAAGGGGACCCTTATGGCTTTGGGCCTGCTGTAGGGGAGGCGCGGCCCCTCGTAGTGCGCCCTTCGCCACCCATTCGTTAAGATGTCCCGGCTTTTTGGAGCAAGCGGCGAGCCCGACTATTATGAGCTCGCGCCCGCCCGGCGCGACGAACTAATAACGAAGATCGCGCACGCCGTGGTCGAGCGGCGGCTGACGGCACCGGCGATATTCTTCCTCGAATCCACCAAGCCGTTATCGTTCGTCGGCTCGCAAGTAATGGTCTTCTTCGACCCGTTGGTCCGGGCTCTCTTCGACCTCAAGAGCTATGACGATATCCGGCTCGCCCTCGAGGACCGCGAGAACGTGGAGCGGCTCCTCCGCGCCATCGAGGACTACGACGCGAGCTGGCGGGCCGAGCTGAAAGCCGCGCGCAAGCGGAAGGATTAACCGGCTTTAGCTTCTTTTCGCGAGGACGGTTTTATGGAAAGGACGCCGCTCGCAAACCGTCGCCGTTACGCCGCTAAGACGCCGGAAAGGACCTATGCCCGAAGACTATTCCCACGTTAATACGATCCTCGCGACCGACTGCGGCAGCACCACGACTAAAGCCATCCTCGTCCAAAAAGAGGGCGACGAATACCGTTTGAAGGTCCGCGGCGAAGCGCCCACGACCGTAGAAAAGCCGGCCGAGGACGTAACGCGGGGTGTATTGAACGCCGTCGGCGAGGTGGAGGAGCTCGCCGGCCGTCGCCTTATCGCGGACGATAAGATATTGGCCGCGTCCGGAAAGGACGAGGGAACCGATATCTATATGTCCACTTCGTCCGCCGGCGGCGGCCTCCAGATGATGGTCGCGGGCGTCGTAAAGTCGATGACGGGCGAGTCGGCCCAGCGGGCCGCCCTCGGCGCGGGCGCGATCGTAATGGACGTGTTGGCCTCCAACGACGGGCGGTTGGCGCACGAGAAGATCGAGGCGATCCGGCGCCTCCGGCCCGATATGATCTTGCTCTCCGGCGGCATCGACGGCGGGACGGTGAGCCACGTCGTGGAGTTGGCCGAGCTCGTCGGCGCCGCGGACCCCAAGCCGCGCTTCGGCGCCGGCTTCGAGTTGCCCGTCATCTACGCGGGCAATAAGGACGCCCGGGCGGAAGTCGAACGGGCGCTCGGCGCCAAAACCGCGCTCTTTATCGTCGATAACATCCGGCCGGTCCTGGAACGCGAGCATCTCGGGCCGGCGCGCCACGAAATCCATAACCTCTTTATGGAACACGTTATGGCCCAGGCCCCGGGCTACTCGAAGTTGATGTTGTGGACCGCGGTGCCGATAATGCCCACGCCGGGCGCGGTCGGCGCCATTATCCAGGCCATCGCCGAGGCCGGCGGCCTCGAGGTCATCGGCGTGGATATCGGCGGCGCTACCACCGATATATTTTCCGTCTTCGGCGGCGTCTTCAACCGAACGGTATCGGCCAATTTGGGTATGTCCTATTCCATATCGAACGTACTGGCGGAGGCGGGCTTAGCCGACATCGTGCGCTGGGTTCCGTTCGCGAAGGCGGACCTTGACGAGCGGGACCTCCGCAACCGCATACGCAACAAGATGATTAGGCCTACGACGATACCGCAGACGCTCAAGGAACTTATCATCGAGCAGGCGATCGCCCGCGAGGCACTGCGGCTCGCCTTCGTCCAGCATAAATCCCTCGCCGTCGGCCTAAAAGGCATCCAGCAACAGCGGACGATATCCGACGCGTTTAAACAGACCGCTACCGGCGAGACGCTGGTGAATATGATGTCGTTGGATATTCTCGTCGGCTCGGGCGGCGTCCTCTCCCACGCGCCCCGCCGCGCCCAGGCGGGAATGATGCTCATCGACGGCTTCCGTCCGGAGGGCGTAACCTTCCTCGCGGTGGACTCGATCTTTATGATGCCCCAACTTGGCGTCCTCTCCACGGTGATGCCCGACGCGGCGACGCAGGTCTTCGAGCGGGACTGCTTGGTCCGGCTCGGCTCGTGCGTGGCCCCTCTTGGTAACGGTAAAGCCGGACACACCTGTTTGAAAGTAACGGCAGAGTGGCCCGGCCGCGGCGCCGTCGCCGAGGAGATAAAATACGGCGAAGTAGCGCTGTTGCCGCTCGGCGTGGGCGAAAAAGTAACCGCTCGCCTCGAGC
>CAZJNB010000114.1:0-6809 GCA_964547385.1 uncultured bacterium | reverse complement strand
ATTTATAAAGGCCCCTATTTGGACGACGGGCCGGAGCTCGTCGTGGGATACAGCGCCGGGTGGCGGGCGAGTTGGGATTCGGCGACCGGCGGGACCGCGGGCGCGGTCTTCGAGGACAACGTCAAGGCCTGGTCCGGCGACCACTGTATCGCAAGCGAGCTCGTCCCCGGCGTCTTCTTCACCGACGGCCGCTTGGCGAACGAGAAGCCGCGTATAATTGATATTGCGCCCACCGTGCTCGAGCTCTTCGGCGTCGCGGCGCCGGCGCATATGGAGGGAACGCCGCTCGGGCTCGAGCCTGTCACGGCGGCGGCTCAGGAGGGTGAAAATGAAAAGGCGTGAGTTTTTAACGGCCGCGGGCGCAACCGCCGCGGTGGCCGCCGCGGGCGGCCTGACGCCGCTCCTCCAGGCGTGCGCCGGAAAGCCGCGGGCGTTGGGGAAGAAGGTCATCGTCCTCGGCCTCGACGGCCTGGACCCCACTCTCGTGCGGCGCTTCGTCGCGAAGGGCGCGATGCCTACGTTCGGCCGCTTCATCGAGAAGAACACGTTTATGTCGTTGGGCACGAGCCTGCCGCCGCAAAGCCCGGTGGCGTGGTCCGACTTCATCACCGGCGCGGGCCCGGGCGTCCACGGCATCTTCGACTTCATCCATCGCGAGCCGGCGACGCTCACGCCCTATCTCTCGACGTCGCGGGTGCGGCCGCCCGAGAAGACGGTGAAGTTGGGCAGTCTTATTATCCCCCTCTCGGGCGGGAAGGTGGAGAACCTGCGCCGCGGGCCGTGCCTGTGGCAGGTCCTCGCGGAGCACGACATCCCGGCGACGGTGTTCAAGTGCCCGGCGAACTTTCCGCCGGTGGCGACGCAGGCGCAGACCGTCTCCGGCTTGGGGACGCCGGACCTGCGCGGGACCTACGGGACCTTCTCCTACTACACCGACGACCCGCCGGCGAACGCCGACGACTTCACCGGCGGCGAGTGCTTCCCGGTGCGCCTGTGGGACAACGCCTTCACCGCGGATATCATAGGCCCGGCCAACACCTTTCGCGAGGGCGCGCCGCCGGCGCGGTGCCCTTTGGCGGTATATCGGGACCCGAGCCGGAACCTCGCGAAGATCGTCGTGGGCGGCGAAGAGTTCGTCTTGCGCGTCGGCGAGTGGAGCGGTTGGCGTCGCCTCGACTTCAAGATGGTGGGGCCCGTAGGTCAGACCGCCGGTATAGCCCGCTTCTACTTAAAAGAGGTTCACCCCCACTTTCGCCTTTACGTCTCGCCTATCAATATCGACCCGCTGGACCCGGCGCTGCCGATAAGCACGCCGGCCGACTTCGCGGGCCAGCTCGCGCGCCGGACCGGCCGCTTCTACACCCAGGGCTTCCCGGAGGAGACCAAGGCCCTCTCCCACGGCGTCTTCGGCGAGGAGGAATATCTGGCGCAAGCCAACCTCGTCTTGGCGGAACGAATGGGTTGCCTCGATGAGCTGCTCTCGGACTTCGACGACGGCTTCTTTTACTTCTACTTTTCGTCTATCGACCAGGATACCCATATGATGTGGCGGACGATGGACGAGAAACATCCGCTCTACCAACCGGACGCGCCGCCCGAGGTCAAAGGCGCCGTCCAGCACTTCTACCACGAGATGGACGGCGCCCTCGCCCGGGTCCTTGCGAAAGTGGACAGCCGCACTACGCTCTTCGTCATCTCCGACCACGGCTTCGCGCCCTTCTACCGCGAGTTCAACCTCAACAGCTGGTTGCTCGCGAACGGCTACCTGGCGTTGAAGGACCCGAGCCGCCGCCTCGAGACCGAGTTCCTGGACAACGTCGATTGGAGCCGCACCGTAGCCTACGGCCTGGGCCTGAACGCGCTCTATCTCAACCGCCGCGGGCGGGAGCCGGCGGGGACCGTCGCCGCCGCGGAGGGGCCCGCGCTCGTGGACGAAGTCGCGGCGAAGCTGGAGGCCTACCGCGACGAAGAGACGGACGCGCGGGTTATTGTAAAGGCGTATAAGGCCCGGGAGGCCTATCACGGCCCGCATGCGAAGGAGGCGCCCGAGGTTGTTTTGGGTTTCCGCCCGGGATACCGGCTCGCGGACGATTCCGCCATCGGCGAGTTTCCGGAGCGGATATGCAAAGTGCGGGAGGACAAGTGGGCCGCGGACCACTGCATCGACCCGGCGCACGTTCGCGGCGTCCTCTTTACGAACCGGCCGGTAGCGGCGCGGTCGCCCTCACTCCGCGACCTGGCGCCCACCGTCCTCCGCGAATTCGGCCTGACAGCGCCGCCCGCGATGACCGGCCGGCCCATCTTCGGCTGAGCGTCTAAGGAGAAGTTGGAGGAGTTATGGCGAAAGTGAAATTAGACGGTGAGCTGTGGGCGCGCGTCAAGAAGGTGGCCGCGGCCGCGGGCTACACGTCGCCGGAGGAGTTCGTCGTCCACGTCCTGGAGCGCGAGCTCGCGACGTTGGAGGACGGCGACGCGGACGAGGAAGAGATAAAGAAGCGCCTCCAGGGGCTCGGCTACATCTCGTAGTCGCGTATGTGGTATTTTAACGTAGCGCTAACGCGCGTCTTCGACGTGCTCGTGTGGCCTTTCGGCGGCTGGCCGGCCGGCGGCCTGCTCCTCATATCGGCGCTGGCCGGCGTCGCGATGCTCCTCATATTCAAGGTGGCGTCGAACCAGCGCGCGATCCGCCGGACCCGCGACATAATGAAGGCCCACATCCTCGCGATGCGGCTCTTCCGCGATACGCCCGCGGTCTTGCTCGAGAGCCAGAAGAAGGTCCTCCGGACGAACCTGACGTATTTACGTTACGCGGTCGTGCCGATCGTCTTCATCCTGCCGCCGGTGGTCCTGATAATGGTCCAGCTCAACCTGCGTTACGGCCCGGCGCCGGCGCAGGTCGGCGAGCCGCTCGTCGTCGCCGCGGCCTTCGACGGCGCCCTCGACGAAGCGGTTACGCTCGAGGCGCCGCCGGCGGTGGCGGTCGAGACGGCCGCGCTCCGGATTCCCTACCAGAACGAGGCCGACTGGCGGGTGCGGCCGCGGGCCGCAGGCCGCTACGAGCTGGTCGTGAAGTCGCGGGGGAAAGCGTATACTAAGGAGCTCGTCGTGGGCGAGAGCGGCACGCGCCACGTGAGCGCGAAAAGGCCTTCGGGCTTCTGGGGCCAGCTGATGAACCCGGGCGAGAGGCCGCTGGCGAGCAATCTGAAGGCGATCGAAGTTAAATACCGCGGCCGAAAGAACACCCTCTTCGGCGTAGGCATCCCCTGGCTTGTAACGTTCTTCGTCGCCTCGCTCGTCGCCGCGTTCGCGCTCAAGGGCGTTCTGCGGACGGAGGTGTAGGACGAACCGAGTTAGGGTGGACATAAGGAAATAATATGTTATAATGTAAATGACCCGGCGGCTTTATTTTTAACGCGGGCCGTAATTATGAAGCTGATAGACTTGGGCGAGCAAAAGATGGTTAACGCCATCATGTTTTTTTCTAAGAAGGTGAAATATCCTTTTAAACTAAAGATGTTTAAATTGCTCCACTACCTCGATTTTTTTCATTTTGTCGAAGCGGGAAGGCCCGTTACGAACCAGAAATATAAAGCCTTTGAGAAGGGCCCTGTGCCAGACGCTCTCTATCAGCAAATGGCGAGTAATGGTTTTTCCGATTACTTCAAGGAGAGGATAAAACCGGTGTCTCGGCCTGATATAGGCGAGGGTGTAGTAGAGTTTAAAGTAAAGAAGGGTAAGAAGCCCGATTTAAATGTTTTTTCCGCGAGAGAAAAACGAATTTTGGAGAAAGTAGCCGAAATGTTTAGGGACCTTAACGCCGACGATATGTCCAATTGTAGTCATTTGGAGAACAAACCTTGGGATATAACGGTAAAAGAAAAGGGCTACTACGGTTATATTGATTATATGCTTGCTTTATTAGATAGTAACGCGAAAATAACAAAAGAGCTTGCCGCGGAGAGGTTAAAAGACCACGAAGAAATAATAAGGCTATTCGGCTGAGATGTCCGATGAGGGCCGGAATTTACGAATCGGCGCGATATTTCATCATAGTAGATTTACTTACCATAACGGCGAAGTAGGTAAAAAATACCTTATATTGTTGAACGAACCCGAGACGAAAAGGGAATTGGAATACGGTTATATTTTCGCGCGCGTTACTTCACAGGAAAAAAACCGGACGAGGGTGCCGCCGTGTAACGCGGAACGCTCGGAGTTTTTCGTAGAAGGCGGCCGGGATTGGTTCCGGAGCGATACTTGGATACAACTTTATGAGCTTTATGTTTTCGGCGTAGACGATGTTTTGCAAGCTTACTTTTCCGGCTCTTTAGAATACCAAGACGCGGTATTAGCGGATAGTACATTAGCGGAATTAAAGAATTGCGTTAAAAGGGCCGAGGACGTTTCGGAGGAACATAGGAAGTTAATCGAGGATAGTTATAACCGAAGGTTTAGGAAATAATAGTTATTTAAATCCGTTAATTAGCGCGCCGCGGCTCGTCGCCGCCCCATTAATGGGGCGGCATAGTTAACGGCGCCGCGTTCGCGTTGAAGGGCGTTCCGGGGACGGAAGTACGATAGGGACGTATATTGGGGAATGGCGGTCCGCGGGTGCGGGCCTTTTTTATTCGGCGCGAGCTTGCCGGGCCCGGGCGCCCAGCCGGGCCTTCATAAGGGCGACGAGCTCGTAGGGGATTTTAAGGTCGCCGCGGCCCACGCCCAACTCGACGCCCGGCTTCGCCCGGCCGTGGAAGTCCGTCCCGCCGGAGACGAGGAGGTCGAACTCCTCGGCGAGCCGCCGTAGGAACGCGGCGTCCGCGGGGAGGTGGTCCGTATAATGGACCTCGACGGCGTCGAGGCCCGCGCGGGCGAGTTTGAATATCATACTCTCGAGGATGCGGGGCGCGAGGGCATAGGTGCCGGCGTGGGCGAGGACGGCGAGGCCGCCGGCGCCGTGAATAAGCTCGATGCCCTCTTCCGCGGAGATGCGGCGCCGGGACACGTAGGCGGGTTTGTTGTAGGCGAGGTATTGGTCGAAGGCCTCTTGCATGTCGGCGACATAGCCCTTGTCCACCAACACTTCCGCGATGTGGGGGCGGCCGATGGTCTTGCCGCGGGCCTTGGCCGCGACTTCCGCGAGCTCGATAGGCATCCCGAGCTCGGCGAGTTTCGCGAGAATCTTCGGGTTGCGGCGTTTGCGGTACTCGCGCACTTCGACCAGCGCCGCGGTCAAATCGGCGTCGCCCGCGTCGATGAAGAGGCCGACGATATGGACGTTCGTCGGCGTGAAGTTGCAACTTATCTCGACGCCCGGGATGACCTCGACGCCCGCGGCGACGCCCTCGGCGAACGCGTCGGCGTTCCCCTCGACGTTATCGTGGTCGGTTATCGCGACGGCCGCCAGGCCCGCGGCGGCGGCCCGCCGGACGACTTGGCGCGGCGCGAAGGACCCGTCGGAATACGTCGTATGGACGTGGAGGTCAACCAGCTCGGCCATCACATATATCCCAGCGCCTCGAGGCGCTTGCGGACCTTCTCTTCCTCTTCCTCGGAATAGACGCCTTCCGAACCCGCGGGCGCGACGTAGCCGAGTTCCTCCAGCTTCGCGATGACGTTCGCGGCGCTCTCCGCGGGCGTCTCGGCGTCGGTACGGCAAACGACTTCGGCCGCCTCGGGTTCCTCATAGGGGTCGGAGACGCCGGTGAAGTTCTTGATCTCGCCGGCGAGGGCCTTTTTATATAACCCCTTCACGTCGCGCTCCGTCAAGACCTCGAGGGGGCACTTGCAAAAGACCTCGACGAACGCGCCGATGAGGTTCCGGTTCTCGTCGCGGATAGCCTGGTAGGGCGAGATGGCCGCGGCGATGGCGACGACGCCGTTGCGGCTCAGCAGGTGGCAGACGAAGCCGATGCGGCGGATGTTGATGTCGCGGTCCTCTTTGGAGAAGCCGAGGCCCTTGGAGAGGTTGGTCCGGACGACGTCGCCGTCCAGGACCTCGACCTTGCGGCCGCGCCGGCGTAGTTCTTCTTCTACCAGTTTCGATATCGTCGTCTTCCCGGCGCCGGAAAGGCCGGTGAACCAAACGGTGAACCCTTTCTCTTTCATTTATAACTCCTCAGGTAGAATGACGTTGACGCCGCCGGCGTGCGAGAAATTACTTCTTCTTCGCAAGCTGTAGGATGTTACGGCTGATGACGAGTTTCTGTATCTCGCTCGTGCCCTCGCCGATCTCGTCGAGCTTGACGTCGCGGTAGATGCGCTCCAGCGGATAGGACTTGTCGTAACCCAGGCCGCCGTGGATTTGGATGGCGTCGTAGGCGACCTCGCGGCCCACTTCGCCGGCGTAGTATTTACACATCGCGGCCTCGGTCGTGTAGGGCAGACCCGCGTCCTTGCGCGCCGCGGCGGAATAGACCAGGAAGCGCGCGGCCCGGACCTTCGTAGCCATCTCCGCGATCTTCCATTGTATCGCCTGCTTGGCGCCGATGGGCTTGCCGAACTGGACCCGCGTCCGCGCGTGTTCGACCGCGAGCTCGAGCGCGGCCTGGCCCAGCCCGAGCGCCATCGCGCCGATGCTGATGCGGCCCGCGTCCAACGCGACCATAAATTGTTTGAAGCCGGCGTTCAGCTCGCCCAGGAGGTTCTTCTTCGGAACGCGGCAGTCCTCGAAGAAGATCTCGCTGGTATCGGAGCCGCGCAGGCCCATCTTATTCTCTTTGCGGCCGTAGTTGAAGCCGGGGGCGTCGGCCGGGACGATGATGGAGCTAACGCCCCGCGTGCCTTTCGCCTTATCCGGGTCCGTCCGGACC
>CAZJNB010000113.1:0-6836 GCA_964547385.1 uncultured bacterium | reverse complement strand
GAGACCGATTGCGCCCTCTTCGGCGCCATCACCTCCAAGCCCAAGGAAGAGGCCGCGCGGGAGCTCGCGCCCGAGCTTGAGGGGAAAGGTTACACGTATTTTTCGCCGATCGTCCGTCTCCGCCAGGAGCTTGAGCTCTACGCCAACGTGCGGCCGTGCCGCGCCTACGCCGGCAACCCGCTCAATTACCGCGACGACGTCGACCTCGTCATCTTCCGCGAGAACACCGAGGGCCTCTACGCCGGCGTGGAGTGGTCGCCGGTGCCGCCGGCGGTCATCGCGTGCCTCCGGGCGAACCATCCGAAGATGGCCAAGTTCGCGGACGTCCCGCCGGACGAGCTCGCGATTTCGACGCGCATAATGACCAAGGCGGCCTGCGAGCGCATCGTCCGCGCCGCGTTCGAGTATGCGAAGAAGGAGGACCGCACGTCCGTAACGGTCGTGGAGAAGCCCAACGTCCTGCGCGAGACCGGCGGCCTGATGGTCCGCGCCGCGCGCGCCGTCGCCCGCGACTTCCCGGGCGTCGAGCTGTGGGAGACGAACGTGGACGCGATGGCGATGTGGCTTCTCAAGAACCCGCAGGACTACGCGGTCCTCGTCGCCGAGAATATGTTCGGCGACATCATCTCGGACGAGGCGGCCCAGCTCGTCGGCGGCCTCGGCTTCGCCTGCTCCGGCAACGTCGGCGACGACTACGCCCTCTTCGAGCCGACGCACGGCTCCGCGCCCAAATACGCGGGCCAGAACAAGGTCAACCCGACGGCGATGCTCCTCGCGAGCAAGATGATGTTAGAATGGCTCGGCGAGGAGGAGAGGGCGCGGGCGCTGGAGGCCGCGGTCGCCGCGGTGATAAAAGAGGGGACCGTCCGCACCTACGATATGGGCGGCCAGAGCACGACGGCCGAGATGGCCCAAGCGGTCGCGGCGCGGGTTTAGATGAGCAATAACTAAGGAGTTGAAAATGGCCGAGGTCCTTATCAAGCTTCACCTCGAGCCGCTCGCAGAAGGCGGCTACGTCGCGACGAGCGACGACGTCCCGGGGTTGGTGGTCCAGGGGCGGACGATCGCGGCGACGCTCGAGTTCGCCCAGGACGCGGTCCGCAAGCTCTACGAGTCGTATCTGGAACACGGCGACGCCGTCCCGGCGAAGTTGAAGGAAGCGGTCGAAGGCGACTTCGAGATCTTGGTGCCAGTAGCGGTTTAATGGCGCGGCTAGCGGATTTTACGTACCGCGACGTGGCCGCTAAGCTGCGGCGGGCGGGGTTTGCGTTCGACCGCCGGGCGAAGGGGAGTCACGAGGTTTGGCGAAACGCCGAGAGCGGCCGCCGGACGATGCTGTCTAACCACCCGGGCGTCATCGCCGAGGGCACCCTTCGGGCGATTATCAAACAGGCCGGTTTGACCGTAGAGGAATTTATCGAGCTATAACGGGTTATTGACGGCCAGAGCACGACGGCCGAGATGGCCCAAGCGGTCGCGGCGCGGGTTTAAACAATAACGGTTCCATAACCCTATCTCTTTAACTTTGCCCCTACCGTGGTATGTGCGTATGATGATAAAAGGCGCGCCGGCGCCCGAGGCGCCGACAATACACGTCGATAAGCTGAAGTGCACTGCCTGCAACATCTGCGTGGAGGCGTGCCCGCAGACGGTCTTCGAGCTGCGGGAGTTCGCGGTCCCGGCGCACCCGGCGCGGTGCATCCGCTGTGGCCACTGCGTGGCGCTCTGCCCGGAGGACGCGCTGAGCCACCAGGCCTATCCCGCGGGAACGCTCAAGCCGCTGGGCGCGCGGAAGGTCCCCACCCGCGCGGCGCTGGAGACGCTCCTGCGCGCGCGTCGTTCCGTCCGCGTTTTCCGGCCCAAGCCGGTGCCGCGCAAGGTCGTAGAGGAACTCGTCCGGCGGGCCCTCTCGTCGTATCCGAGCGCGCACAATATGATGCCGGTGGATGTCCTCGCGCTCGGCGACCGCGACGTCCTCGCGGAGCTGCGCGGCGTTGTCGTCGAGTGGTATCGGGCGACCGCCAAGCGGTTGAAGAACCCCATCCTCCGGACCGTCTTCGGCGCGGTCGCCGGCTCCGAGAACCTCGCCGGGGCCTACGCCATGGTGGAAGATATGGTCCGGATGGTCGAGGCCTACGACGCCGGCCGCGACGACCTCTTCCATAACGCGCCGGTGCTCCTGGTGCTCCACGCGCCGATGGCGACGGTGATGCCGCAGGAGACGGTGGACGTGGCCGCGGCCCAGCTCACCCTTATGGCGACGGCGATGGGGTTGGGGACGTGCTTCATCGGCTGGCTCACCGCGGCCGCGGCGCGCGACGGCGACGTCCGCCGGGCGCTGGAGCTCCCCGAGGGTCACGGCGTCTACGCCGGGCTCGCCCTCGGCTATCCCAAATATAAATACCGCGTCTCCATTACGCGCGCGGCGCCCGAGCTCGAGTGGCGCTGAGCCCGTAGCCTTTTCAAAATGCCATCGGTTGGAGGTATCGGGATGAAAGTTTTCATATTGGCGGTAGCTTGCCTCGCGGTCGTGGCCGCGGCGGCGTTCGCGGACGTGGCCGGCGAGTATACCGGCCAGGGCTCGAACCCCGGCGGCGCCGGCTCCTACGACTGCGACGTCACCGTCGCGAAGTCGGGCGACGTCTACAACGTCCAGTGGTTCTTCAAGGGCAAGTTGGGATATGAAGGCGTCGGCTTTATGAAGAACGGCCTATTCTGCGTGGGCTACGCGTCCTCGGGTGGCTACGGCGTCGTCGTCTACGAGGTCAAAAGCGACGGCACCCTCGACGGCGTTTGGACCGGCGCTGGCGCGACGGCGCTGGGCGCCGAAGTATTGAAGAAGAAGTAACGGCCCCGGGGCCGAGGAGGACGACGTGAAAACGATATTATGGCTGGCGGTTATCGCCGCCGTAGCGCTCGGGCCGCTCGGTTGTTGCAAGAAGTTCGGCGGCGGGAAGAAGGGGCCGACGGCGCCGTTGTCCACTCGTGAGGGCGGCGTTCGCGATATCGAAGGGAGCTACCGCGGCTCGGGCACCAACCCCGGCGGCGGCTCCTACAAGTGCGACGTCGATATTTCCAAGGCCGGCAGCGTCTATCGGGTGAAGTGGTATTTCGACGGCCGGCTCGGCTACGAGGGGACCGGCGTCTTGAAGCGCAACACCTTCGTCGTCGGCTTCGCGAACGACCAGGGCTACGGCGTCGTCGCCTATACCGTTAAGGGCGACGGGACCCTCGACGGCACTTGGACCGGGAAGGGTAATTCGCGCGTAGGGACCGAGAAGCTAACGAGGAAGTAGTATTGCCGCGGACCGTAGTCGAAAAGACCATCGCGGCCCATACGGCCGATGCCGTCGAGCCGGGCGCGACGGTCTGGCTCGAGCTGGACGTGCGCGCCGCCCGCGACTTCGGCGGCGCGAAAGTCGTCGCCAACTTCGAGGAGCACTACGCCGGCGAGCGTGTCGCCGACGCCGCCAAGACGTTCTTCACGTTTGACTGCGTCGCGCCCGCGAACACCATCCCCTACGCCACCAACCAACAACGGTGCCGCGCGTTCGCCGCGGCGCAGGGCATCCGCGTCTTCGACGTGGACGTCGGCATCGGCTCTCACGTCTTGATGGAGGAGGGGCTTGCCCGGACCGGCGCCGCCGTCGTTACGACCGACAGCCATATGAACGTCGCGGCCGCGGTCGGTTGCTTGGGCTTGGGGATGGGCGACGCGGACGTAGCCTTCTCGTTCCGGACCGGCCGCACCTGGCTCGAGGTCCCAGCCTCCGTCAAAGTTGAAGTCGTCGGCGCGTACGCCTGGCCGACGACGGCGAAGGACCTGGCGCTCGCGCTCCTGTGGGAGTTCGGCCCGCGGACGTTTTTGGGGAAGGCGGTGGAGCTTTACGGCCCGGCGGTGGAGGCGTTATCGCTCGACGGCCGTATAACGCTGTGCTCGATGGCGACGGAGCTGGGGGCGGTCGCGCTCTTCCTGCCGCCGGCCGACGCCGCGCTCGCGTGGTCTTCGGCCGCGGGCGAGGAGGTCGAGGCAATCGCCGCCGACGAGGGTGCGTTCTACGAGGAGAGCTACCGGCTCGACGTCGCCGGCCTCGAGCCGTTGGTGGCGAGGCCGCCGGCGCCCTGGAACGTAGCGCCCGCGCGCGAGCTCGCCGCGATAAAGGTGAGCACGGCGTTCTTCGGTTCGTGCACCAACGGTCGCTTGGAGGACTTTCGGACCGTCGGCCTGGTGCTGGCCGCGCGCCACGTCGCCGCCGGGGTAGTGGCCGCGGCGGTGCCGGCGACGCGACGCGTCTACGCGGCGATGCTCGAGGAGGGGCTGGTGGGGGACCTGTTCCACGCGGGCTTCGTCGTCTCGCACGCCGGCTGCGGCGGCTGTGCCCAGGGCCAGCTCGGAATGACCGGCGAAGGCGAGGTAGCCGTCTCCACCTCCAACCGTAACTTCCCGGGTAAGCAGGGCGCGGGCGCAGTCTACCTGTGCTCGCCGGCGACCGCGGCGGCGTCGGCCTTGAAGGGCCGCGTCGCGGACCCGCGGGAGGTCATCTGAGTGGCGGAGAGGCCGTTGGCGCTCGAGGGCCGGGCGTGGCCCGTCGTGGACGCCGGCGGCGCGTATATCGGCGACGTCGACACCGACCAGATATATCATAACGCCCACCTCGCCGTTACCGATATAAGCGAGATGGGCCGCTATGCCTTCGGCAACCTCGCCGGGTGGGAGGACTTCCCGCGGCGGGTGAAGCCGGGGGATATTCTCGCGGTCGGGCCGAACTTCGGCGCGGGCTCGAGCCGGCAACAAGCGGTGGATTGCTTTCGGGCCTTGGGCGTCGCCGCCGTCGTCGGCGTCTCCTTCGGCGCGATATATCGGCGGAACGCGGTCAACGCCGGCTGGCCCGTTATCGTATGTCGTGCTTTACCCGACCTCGAGTTGACGGCGGGGGATGTGATACGTTTGAACGTCGAGACCGGCGAGGTCCACAACGTGACGAAAAACAAAAAGGCCGTCGGTCGGCCCTTCTCGCGCGTCCAGCTCGACATCTACCTCGCCGGCGGCCTGTTGGCCTACGGCGCGGCGCGCGGCCGTTAGCTAACTAAGAGCTCGCCGCCCTCGCCGACTCCTTCACCTCGACGCCGCGGCTCGCGAGCGCTTCGAGGAACGGCTCGGCCTCGAGGGCCGACTCCGGCGGTAATGCGCCGGCCTTTTTTATCTCTCCGGACGCCAACGCCGCGGCGGCGACGGCGACGGGGAAGCCGGTCGTTCGTTGCATCGCGGTCAGGCCGCTCGCCCCGTCGGCGTAATCTACCATCTCGAGCGTTACGGTTTCGCGGGCGTCGGCACGCGAGCCCGTCGCCCAACAGCGGATGAGGACTACGTCCTCCTCACCCTCCGGCAGAATCGCGCGGAGGCGTTCGGCCAGGAGGTCGCGCGGCCTTAGGCGGACGGCGCCGACCTCCACCTCTTCTTCGCTCGCGAGGCCGAGGTCGAAGAGGGGTTTGACGGCGGCGCGGTGGCCCGGGTAGCGGAGCGTCTTGTAGTCGAGCTCGCGGACGCGGCCGCGGAACGTTTGGGGGAGGGTGGAGGCGCCGCCGGAGGTATGGAACGCCTCCAGCCGCCCGAGCGGCGCGAAGTCGAGCTCCTCGACTTCCGTGAGCGGCGGGACCGTCGCGACTTCGCCGTCCCGCAATATAAGGCACGGCTCCGCGTATTCGTTTATGAGGCCGTAGGGCGAGAAGACGAGGGCGTAGCGTAGCGGCGGCTCGGGGCGTTGGGGAAGGCCGCCGACGCGGAGGTGCACCTCGGCGACTTCGTCGAAGCGGCTGATGAGAGCGGCCGCCAAGACGTTCGTCAGGCCGGGGGCGAGGCCCATATCCGGGATAATAGTAACGGCCGCGGCGAGGGCGAGCTCGTCCAACGCCAGCTCGGCCCGGACGACGTCGTTGTTGCCGCCCATATCGGTGAAGTGAGCGCCGGCGGCTACGGCGGCGCGGGCGAGCGTGAGGTTATACTTATACGGCGCCGCGGAGACGCAGACGTTATGCCCGCGAATGATTTCGGACGCGGCGTCTTCGTCGCCGGCGTCGAGGAGAACCGCTCGAGCGGTGCCGGCGCCGCGCTTGGCGACGAGCTCTTGGGCGCGAGAGAGGTCCACGTCGGCGACGGTAACCTCCGCGAAGGTATCGTGCGTTACGAAGTCGTAGAGGACGGCCTCGGCCATCCGGCCCGCGCCTACGATTATAGCTTTCATCACAAAGCTCCTTTCCTCCCGGCCGGCCGTAGAGATTACGTATTGGCGGCGCTGTTGTCAAGGGAGGGGCTTTTTTTATTGCGAGCGGCGGAGCGTAACGTTAATATAGCGTCGCGGCGTAGTCGTAACCCCTAGCAAGGTGAGCGGCCAACGTGTATAAATTCGTCGTAATATTCGTTCTACTAAAGGAATCGTTCCGCCGGTACCGGCGTCTGATAATCCGGTTGGGCGCGGCGTTCGTGGCCGCGCTCGCGGGGGGGACGGTGTTGTTTTATTTTATCGAGGGACCGCGGCAAAGTGGCGTGGGTTTCTTCGCATGGTTTTGGTCAACGTTCTTCACGATGGTGTCCGGCGACTTCGTCGAGGTGAAGCCGACGACCGCGGCCGGGAAGTTGTTGGTAACGATTTTGATATTCTTCGGCATAGGTTTTGTAAGCATCGTTACCGCGAGTATTGCCTCGGCGCTGGTCGTAGAGAAACTGGAGGAAGGACGGGGTATGAAGCGGTTACACCTGCGCGGGCATATATTAATCTGCGGATGGAACGAGGGTGCGCGGACGGTGGTAGAAGAGCTATTGGCGGTCGAAGGCGGCC
>CAZJNB010000112.1:0-6850 GCA_964547385.1 uncultured bacterium | reverse complement strand
GCGGCGGTCGGCTCGTTGATGATACGCTCGACGTCGAGGCCCGCTATCTTCGCCGCGTCTTTGGTCGCCTGGCGTTGGGAATCGTTGAAGTAAGCCGGGACCGTTACCACGGCTTTATTTACTCTCTCGCCCAAATAATCCTCGGCCGTCTCGCGCATCTTCTGGAGAATCATCGCGCTTATCTCGGGCGGCGAGTATTGTTTATCGCCGATTTGGACGCGGCAATCGCCGTTGGCCGCGGCGACGACGTTGAAGGGAACGCCTTTGATTTCCTCCGGGACCTCTTCAAAACGCCGGCCCATAAAACGCTTTATCGAATAGACGGTATTTTCAGGGTTGGTTATCGCTTGGCGTTTCGCGACGGCGCCTACGACGCGCTTTTCGTCTTTGACGAAAGCCACCACCGACGGCGTCGTCCTCGCGCCCTCCGCGTTCGGGATCACGACCGGCTCGTTCCCCTCCATTATCGCGACGCACGAGTTCGTCGTCCCGAGGTCAATTCCGATTACCTTCGTCATACTTGCTCCTCGATACTAATGTCTACGGCCTTCTCTTCGGCCGGCTCCCCGGCAGGAATATCTCCCGCCACCTTGTTCTCGATGAAACGGGCCCACTCCGGGAAGCGGTGGCTTTGCATCTCGAAGTCGTCGACGTTGCGCGCGCGGACACACATCTCTTTGAGCTCCGCGGGGCGGTTTAGCTCGATGAGCGCTTTAATCGCCATCACGTAAGAAGTGAAATCGCGCGGGTAGACCTCCAGGTAGGCGGCGAAGCGACCCGCGGCCTCCTCGAACCTCTTCTTCTCGTAGGCCTCAACGCCGGCGACGAAATTCGGGTCGCCGTGGTCTTCCGCCGGCGGCGACGCCAAGGGCGGAACGACCGGCTGGCGGGCCGGCGGCGCCACGTCCGGGTCTACGCCCCGGGCTACCAACCGACTTCGCACCAACGCGTTCTGGCGATTGGGGATAATAACGAAGACCTCTCCTTTTATCGACGCCGGGTCGGGGCGACGCTCGGTTTGGAAGGCACCTTCCGTTATGGCCCGGTGGATGAGTTCACGGAAGTTGACACGCGGGCTCTCGCGAGTTAAGATGTCGATAAGGAGCTTATATCCGACATAATCGAGGCGCTGTTCCAGGTCGAGGGCCAAATCCACGATACGGTCCATAATGGCGGACTCGTTGGCCTTCGCGAGGTCGTCCATCGAAACGAAGTAATCGGCCTGCGTCCGCAAGAAGTCGGACGTATTGCGCTCGAAGCCTATCACAATAACGCGCTTGCCGTTCTGCTGAGCCCGTTTAACGATCTCGGTAAAGTCGCCGTCTCCGGTTACGAGCGTGTATTTCTGAATGTTTTGGTTCGTGTAGATGAGCTGGGCTACATCCCACGCTATATAGATATCGGCGTTGTTCTGTAAGACCGTGCACCGTTGGCCCGTCTTCACGTCCGTTTTATCTACTTGCTTCGACGTAATGTTCACCGTCTCCACTCGCCACCGGCTCAGCTGAGCCAAACCCTCTACGAAGTTACTCCAAGGCGCGTAGGCGCGTTCCAGGATTATCTTACCGAACTGACGGACTTTTTCGTGGATTCCCTCTATTACTACCTCCAAATCCATCGGCACGCCGTATAGCTTCTCGAGAGTGATAAAAACGTATTCGTAGTCGATAAAAACACCTATGCCGTCGTCGCTCACATTATTATTAATCATCTTCCTCCTAAGCGATAATTCCAATCGCAAGAACCTATTCTTACTCTTTGGGATAATCTAAGCAGCCACCGCCGTTCGAGTATCACCTCCTCATATACGGCTTGCGCGCCGGCGGCTTTGGGCCGCCGGCGCGGCCGTCAACGCTACGTCGTCTCGATCGGGATCTCTTTCGGCTTTACTTCCTCGCTCTTGGGCAAGACGATGCTGAGGACGCCGTCCTCGTAGGTCGCCTTGACCTGGTCCGCGGCGACCACGGTGGGGAGCTCGAGCGAGCGGACAAACGAGCCGTAGACGCGTTCCACCCGGTGGTATTGCTCCTCTTTCGTCTCCTTCTCCATTTTCTTCTCGCCCTTGACGGTGAGGACGTTGTTCGTAACGGAGATCTTGATACCGTCCTTGGTGACGCCCGGTACCTCCATCTTGACGCTTATGGCGTCCTCCGTTTCGGAGATGTCCACCGCCGGGACCCATATCGCGCCCTCGCCCGAAGGTTCGCCCCGCCTCGTCATCAAATCGTCGAAGAGCCGGTTCACCTCTTGCTGGATGGATACGAGGTCGCGGAACGGGCTCCATCGTACGATCGCCATCTTGTTACCTCCTTCTTCGTTCTTCGCGCCGGCGCGCCGGCCGCGCCGACCTTTCCTCTCGACCACCGAGACGCGAATCGGCCGACACTCGTTCGGTAGGTTCTTCGTTAATATTTCCTTAACGACCCTCGCAAGAACGCCGAAGTTGCACGGCTTCGTGATAAAACTGTAGGCGCCGAGCTCCATCGCCGCGAGGATGTCTTCGGGCGTCGCGAGGCCGCTCATCATAACAACCGCCAGCGTAGGCCGCAACTCCTTCGTGAGTTTCAGGAGAGAAAGGCCGTCGAGCAACGGTAGCTGGACGTCGAGGAACGCCATATCGGGCTCGGTCCTCTTAACGAGGTCGAGGCCCTTTACGCCGTCCTCGGCCTGGGCCGCGCGGACTTCCTCCTGCGCCAGGAACGAGCACAGCGCCTCCCGCACGGCGAGGCTATCGTCAACTACTATCGCTAATGGCTTTGACATCGCGCACGCCCGTTAAGTTTACATAAAATTAAAGAGCAAAATATATGCCAATATGTCCCTGCGGCGACGCCATTGCGCGCGAAACAACGTTGATAATAAAGGGTTTGCGACCAGCGGCTCTCTCTTGGCTGGACGCCGCCTTCGCCGCGAATAATGTGCGTCATAATGGCCGGGTGCCGCCCGGGCCCGCGACTTTTGGCGTATGGACGGCGGCGAAGCATTGCTACGCGCCGCCGCCCGCGGCGTCCACGTCGTGGTGGTGCCGGATGATCTTCGCGGTCTCGAGGTAGACGACCATCTCGCCGATGTTGGTGGAGTGGTCCGCGATTCGCTCCAGCGCTCGGGCGACGGCGAGGATATGAACGCAGGCCTCGACCTCGGCGGGGTGCCCTTCGGCGTAGGCGATGGCGTCCGCGTGGATCTCGCGCTCCAGCTCGTCGGCCTAGTCGTCGCGCTCGCACACGCGCCGGGCGCCGCCGGCGTCCCGCGCTATGAACGCGTGGACCGCGTCGTGGACCATCGCGGCGCTCACCCGCGCAAGGGCGGGGAGGGCGAAGAGGTCCGCGGGCTTCCGCTCCAGCTCGTGAAGGGCCAACGCGTCCTGGCAGATGTCTATCGCGATGTCGTCGATGCGCTCGAGGTCGCGGATGATGTTGATCGCGGTTATGATGAGGCGGAGGTCGACCGCCACCGGCTGTTGGAGCGCGATGAGCGCCAGGCACCGCTCCTCAACGGCGACCTCCAGGCTGTCGACGCGGCCTCGCTCCGCGATTATCTTCTCCGCCAACGCGACGTTATCGGTCAACACGCTCTCTACGGCGTCGTCGAAGATCTCGAGCACGAGACTGCTCATCCCCAACAGCATATCGTTGACTTCGGCGAGCTCCTCGTGAAAATGCTTCTCCGCGACCATAAACTCTCCCATATGACCGCCGCGCGGCGATACCGGCTTTAGCCGAAGCGGCCCGTTATATAATCTTCCGTCATCTTGTGCGCGGGCCGGGTGAACATCGTCTCGGTATCGTTGACCTCGACGAGCCGGCCGTTCAAGAGGAACGCGGTGCGCGCTGAGATGCGCGCCGCCTGCTGCATGTTGTGCGTAACGATGATTATGGTGTATTTCTTCTTGAGCTCCACGATAAGGTCTTCGATCTTCTGGGTGGACGTCGGGTCGAGGGACGCCGCGGGCTCGTCCATCAAGAGGACCTCCGGCTCGACGGCGAGGGTCCGGGCGATGCACAGCCGCTGTTGTTGGCCGCCGGAAAGGTGGAACGCCGGAGACCGAAGCCGGTCTTTGACCTCGGGCCAGAGGGCCGCGCGCCTAAGGGAGGTCTCCACGACCGCCTCCAGCTCGCGCCGGCGTTGCCGGCCGAAAAGACGCGGGCCGTAGGCGACGTTGTCGAAGACGGACATCGGAAACGGGTTCGGCTTCTGAAAGACCATCCCCACCCGCCGCCTAAGCGACGCCAAGTCCACCGCCGGCGCGTAGACGTCCTCCCCCTCCAACAGCACCTTCCCTCGCACGCGGACGTTCGCCTCCAGCTCCGCGATGCGGTTGACCGATTTTATCAGCGTTGACTTCCCACAACCGGACGGCCCGATGACCGCCGTTACCGCCCGCGGCGCGCAGGCCAAGTTTATATCGTAAAGCGCCTGGTAGGCACCGTACCAGAAAGAGAAGCCCTCGTATTTTACCGCGGCCGTCACCATCGCGCGCGCCGCCGGAGGCGAGCCCGGTATATAATACCGGTTAGGTTGAACGCGAAGACGAGCGCGAGCAGGACGAACGCGGCGCCGAACGCCACCGGCATCGACTTCGTGATGTCCGAGGCCTGCGTCGCCATCGCGAAGATGTGATACGAGAGCTCCATAAACTGCTCGCGCGGATGCTCGGGTAAATAGGGTAGATAGAACGCGGCGCCGGTGAAGAGGATCGGCGCGGTCTCCCCGGCGACCCGGCCTATGGACAGTATCGTCCCGGTGATTATCCCCGGCACCGCTTGCGGCAGCGTAATGCGGGCGATCGTCTGCCACCGGCTCGCGCCCAACGCCGCGGAGCCGAGGCGGAAGTCGCGCGGCACGCCCTTGAGCGCCTCCTCCGTCGCGACGATGACGATCGGCAATACCACGACCGCCAACGTAAGCGAGGCCGCGAGCAGGGACGCGCCGATGCGCAGGAAGACTACGAAGAAGCCGAGGCCGAAGAGGCCGAAGACGATGGAGGGAACGCCCGCGAGGTTGTTGACCGCGGCCCGCACGACGCGCGCGCGCCGCCCCCGGCCGACGAACTCGGTCAGGTAGACCGCGGCCGCGACGCCCAACGGAACCGCGAACGCCGACGTCAACATCAACAGCGCGACGGTCCCGTAGATGCACGTCGCGACGCCGCCCGCCAGCATCCCCTCCCGCGGCGGCTGGGTGAAGAACGTCCAGCGCAAAACCGGTAGGGCCCGGGCGAATATATATAAGACAATACCGGCAAACGTCGCGACGACCACGTACGTAATGCCCCGCAAGAGGTGCGCGGCAAGCAGGTCCGCGAGCCGCCGGCGCGCCGTCAGGCCGCTCCCGCTTTTTATGGCGGCCACGGCCACCTAACGCCCGAACCTCCGCGCGAACCGGTCCATATATAACTGCGCCGCCAGGTTCACCGTGAACGTTATCGAGAAGAGCACAATCCCCAGCGCGAAGAGGACGCGGTAGTGCTCGCCGCCGAAGACCGCGTCGCCCATCTCGATCGCAATCGTCGCCGTCATCGTCCGGACCGACGAGAGCGGGTTCAGCGTGAACGCCGCCATATTGCCGGTCGCGAGCAGAACCGCCATCGTCTCGCCGAGCGTTCGCGCCACCGAGAGAAGGACCGCGGCGAAGACGCCGGAGGTGGCCGCGGGCAGAACGGTGCGCCGTATCGTCTCCCACCGCGTCGCGCCCAGCGCCCGCGACGCCACCCGATAGGACCGCGGCACCCGATAGAACGCGTCCTCGGCCAGCGACGCCAACATCGGCGTTACCATAATCGCCAAGATGATGCCGCCGTTCAACGCGTTGAGCCGGAAAGGCGTCCCCGTTATCGCCGGGATAACGTCCCCCAAGACGACCATTCCCAAAAGACCATAGACAACGGACGGTACCGCCGATAATAGCTCCACGAGCGGCTTCACCACTTCCCGTTCCCGCCGGCCGGCGACCTCGGAGAGATAGAGGGCGGTCCCCAACCCCAGCGGCACGGCGACCGCGATCGCGAGCGCCGTCACCGTTAGCGTCCCCGAGGCGAGGGGAAGGATACCGTATTTGGGCACCTCGGCCGCGGGCTGCCAGACCCTCTTCAAAAATATGTCCGCCAGCGGAACGGACGTGAACGCGGCGATGCCCTCTTTGAATATGAAAATGAAAATAAAGGCTATGATAATGATTACGGAATATCCCGCGGCGGTGATGACGACGGTGAGGAAGCCCTCGCGGACCTTTTGGGGAACGACGCGCGCCGCGACTTCCGTCGCGAGCAGGCCGCCCATCGCGGCGAGGCCGCCCCACAAGAGGAGCCAGCCGATGACGCCGGGGACGCCGAAAGACAGCGCCACCGCGGCGAGCGGCAAAACCCACTTCCCGAATCTCCGCCAACCAGCCAACGTCGTCACTTCAACTTCGCGAGCTCGCCGGCCCGTACGTCCGCCGGGAGCGCCACGTAATCGACATCCTCCACGATACCCTGGCCCTCGGCCGAGAGCGCGAAGGCGATGAACGCCCGCGTGGTGCCGGCGGGCGTGCCGTTCGTGTAGTTGAACAAATACCGGCTTAGGGGATATTCCCTGGCGGCGACGTTCTCGCGCGTGGGCTTGACGGCCGGCGAGCCGGCGTCCTTCTTTACGGCCAATATCTTGACGTCGTCGCGCTTGGCCGCGTAGCCGACGCCGACGTAGGCGATGCCGTTTTTGTCCTTCGCGACCGCGTCGCACAAGAGCGAGGTGCCCGGCATCTCCTGGATATCGACGCGGTAGTCGTCCTTGTTCAGGACGCGCTCGTGGACGAAGTCGTACGTCCCGGAAGTCGCCTGGCGGCCGTAACATATAATTTTACCCGAGCCGCC
>CAZJNB010000111.1:0-6886 GCA_964547385.1 uncultured bacterium | reverse complement strand
GGTAGAGACACATCTTGCCGTAGGAGTGGTAATTAAGGGTGTAGGAGAATTGGTTGCTGGCGTCGTTGAGGAGGTCGCGGACCGCGACCATCTCCGGTTCGGAGAAGGCGTAGGGACCGCAGTAGGTGTTGGACCAGGGGTTGTGGCTGGCGCCCGATTCGCCCCAGTGGTAATCGTAGTTGCGGTTGAGGTCCACGCCGTAGTAGCCGCCGCCGTTGTTCCGGCGGTTCTTCCGCCACATACTATATTGGGTGAAGACCCAGTTGTGACCGTCGGGATTGAGCATCGGGATTATCCAGGTCTCGACGTTATCGACGATGAGCTTTACGTCGGGGTCGGCGGGGTATTTCTGGCACAGCTGTTGGGCGAGGTAGAGGGGGACCTCGACGGTCATAATCTCGCGGGCGTGGTGATTACCGGTAACTAAGATATCTTCCTCGCCGGCTTCGGCCGTCTCGGGGTGGTCGGATATTTTTAAGGCCCAGATCTCGCGGTTTTCCCAGGTGTCGCCGATGTCGTAGAGCTTCGCGATGTTCGGGTACGTGTTCGCGAGGTTTTGGAGTTCGGGGACAAGCTCGGCGTATTCGGTGTATTCCGACGGCGGCGCGGCGCGAGGGTCGATTTCTTGCAGGACCTTATACGAGATTCCCTGTCGGCTCAACGTGGCCAGGTCTTCGCCCGAGGCGATGAGATCGAAGTAGTTGCCGGCGGCGGCGTCCGCGACGTCGAAGTCGAAACCGCTTAGGTCGCCCGCGAGTCGTGCCGGGTCCGCATAGGCGCGGGTCCAATAGACGACATCCGCCGTCGCGGCCGTCGCGGCCGCGAACAACGCGAGAACCAACGTAGCTGTCCGGATTTTCATAACGCTCCCCTGCCTCTCTCGCTAATAGTTCCGAGTTCCACCTTACGATTATACGTTTGATTTAGAGGTTCCGCCACTCCTTTTTTGCGGCCCGGCGAGGACATTTCTACCGCTAAATTAATAATTATTGTCGGCGCACTCGCGCTGAGCTTGCCGGCGGCTAAGTATTTGGGTGTCAACGCCGTAGGGCCGGTCTGGCGGCTTGTTTTCCACCGAGTGTCTACATTTCAACGGGCGCCGTAACAGCTTGAATATATTGGTGTTACATTACTTATTAATTAATGATTCAACCTTGTCATTATGCAATACTGTATCCCGGCCGTAATGCTCGTCGTCCGTATCCGGATGGTCGAGGTTGAAGTGGAGACCGCGGCTTTCGGGACGCGCCTGCGCCGAGTGGGCGATGAGCTGAGCGACGGTGACGATGTTCCGCAGTTCTAGTATGTCGTAATTTATTCGCGCCCCGGCGTAGATTTTATCCACGTTTGCCCGTATCGCCGCCAACCTTTCGGCGGCCATTTTAAGGCGGCGGTCGGTGCGGACAATACCCACGAAGTCCCGCATCGTGCGGCGCGCTAAATACCAATCGTGGGAGACGGCTACCGGCTCATGCTCACCATCGGGGGCGGTGGGCCAGCGGGCCGACGTTTTTTTCTGTGCCCGGGCCGGCGTCTCGGCCGCGGCGTCGGCCGCCCGCCGGGCGAAGACCGCCGCCTCTAAGAGGGAGTTTGACGCCAGCCGGTTGGCGCCGTGGAGGCCGGTGCAGGCGACTTCGCCTACAGCGAAGAGGTTAGTAACGTCGGTCCGGCCATAGCTATCGGTACGGACGCCGCCGCAACAATAGTGAGCGGACGGTGCTACCGGCGCCGGTTCGGTCGCCAGGTCGATGCCGTATTCCAGACATTTATTATAGATGTAGGGAAACCGGCGCTCGAGCTTTTCGCGCCCGAGCGATGTGACGTCGAGGTAGACATGGTCGGTCCCGGCACTTTTCATCTCTTGGTCGATGGCTCGGGCGACGACGTCGCGGGGGGCCAGGTCGCCCTCGGCGTGATACCGCGGCATGAACTTCTCGCCGCGTTCGTTCACCAGGACGCCGCCCTCCCCCCGCAGCGATTCGGAGAGGAGGAAGGAGCGTGCCGGCAGCGTCTTGGCGCCGGGGTGGAAGAGGCACGTAGGGTGGAATTGGAAGAATTCCATATTGGCTACCGCGGCCCCGGCGCGCCACGCCGCGGCGATGCCGTCGCCCGTCGCGACGTCCGGGTTCGACGTGATAAGGTAGACTTTACCGGCGCCGCCCGTCGCGAGCACCGTAGCTCGGGCGCCGAAGGGGAGTACGTCGCCGCCGTCGCCGCACATCACGAAGGCGCCGCGGCAGGCGCGGCCCCGCGGGCCGTCGTTCTCCACGAGCAAGTCCACCGCGTAGTGATGCTCGAAGATGTCTACGTTCGGCCGGTGGCTGAGCGCGTCGAGAAGCGCGTTTTCGATCGCCGTACCGGTAAGGTCCGCGGCGTGAAGTATGCGCCGGCGGGAGTGGCCGCCCTCAATACCGAGGTCGTAATGCCCGTCGGTCTTCTTCGTAAAGCTAACGCCCAGGCGGATGAGCTCCCGGACGTTCGCGGGGCCTTCCCTTACGACCATTTCGACTACGTCCTCGTGGCAGAGGCCGGCGCCCGAGCGCAGGGTATCCGCGACGTGAAGTTCGACGTCGTCGTCCGGCGACGTTACCGCGGCGATGCCGCCTTGGGCTAAGGCCGTGGCGCCGTCCGTAAGGCCGCGTTTGGTTACGAGGCCTACGCGGCCGCGGTCGCCGAACCGCAGGGCCGTATAAAGGCCCGCGAGACCCGAGCCGATGATGAGAAGGTCGAACTCCATCCGAACGTTATTATATCACCGTCCCGCGGAAACGCAAGGCCGTTAAAAGGGACGGCCGCGGGGCCGTCCCTCGTGGGAACCTATAATACTTTCGCCCTCATTAAAACGGGATATACGAGTTCACCGTCAACGCGAAGAACATCCCTTGCGGCACGTTCTTACCCATCGCGGTGTAGAGCGCCTTGACGCCGATGGTGTTCAGCTCGTCTAGCTCGTATTTCGGGTAGAGCCCCACGTAGAGGGCGTTGTGGCTTTGCCCTTCGGGTTCCGGGACGCCCGCCGGCCAGTTGGCGGGGACGTCGACCTTATCCTTCATCGACGTCGTGTAGCCGATAGGCACGTAAACCTGGAAGAGTTGGTTGGGGCCGACGCCGAAGCCGGGGGCGAGGTCGACGTAGATGAGCGTGCCCGGCGTGACGTCGTAGCTATACGTTGTCTGCGTGGTTGGTTCGTACTCAGAGTATGTATATTTCATACGATAACGAAAGCCAAGCTGGCCCGTAGCCTTAAAGTGGGTCTCGCCGCCATATTTCGCGGCGACCGCGCCGAAGTCGATGTCCATCTGGTCGTCGCCCAACTCGAGGTTAGTATCGGCGTAGTCGACCTTGCCGACCGGGATTTTGATGCCGAGCCGCGGCCCGAGGTAGAAGTCGTTCCCGGTTTCCCAGACGCCGCGGGCCTTCACCCATACGTCGCCTATGCCGAAGGTGCTCGTGTCGCCTACGGACGGCTGTAGGAGTTGGACGGTGACGTCCGCGAGCCACCGCTCGTCGAAGGCATAGCCGAGGTCGATGGGGACCGCGAGGAGGTTCACGTCGTTAACGAGGTCTTGGGCTTTGCTGTCGTTATCGAACCCCTTGGAGGTAATGCTATAACCGACGCCGCCGTTGATGTGGCCGGCGTTACCCGGGAACGGCATCGCCGCCGGGTCGAAGGTGATGAGGCCGTCGTAAGGGGTGGCGCCGGGCATCGTGAAAGCCCACGCCGCCCCGGCGGCGACGAACCCGGCCGCTATAACGGTCCAAACTCGCGAGAACTTCATCCGGCTCCTCCTTTTCCTTTCGGGTTTTATTGACGGTGAGTTTACGCGTATATGATGGTATATTAAATCACTTTGTAGGGCAAGTGTTTTCGAGCGTAACGTTACCGTTATCCCGAGCGGCCGCCGGGGCCTTCACGAAAACGCTTGACAGCGTCCTCGAAGGCTATTAGAATTTTAGGAGAAAGGGGCATACGGGTGGAACTTCGTGGCTAATAATAACGCGTTACGGTACGCTGCGCGGGGCTTAGAATTCTACCGCGATAACCGTTTGAGCGAGGCGATCGTTGCCTTGACGAGAGCGGTGGAGGTGGCGCCGGACGATAGCCGGGCCTTTTACCACTTAGGGTTGGCGTACGTCGGCAAGCGCGATTACGAGAGCGCCGCGGCGGCTTATAGTAAATCGTTAAAACTCAACCCCAAAGACGCATACGCACACAATCGCCTCGGCTACGTTTTCGAGCAATTGGGCGACAACGCCCGGGCGCGGAGATATTACGAGCAGGCGAAGCTTTTAGACCCGGCCTACCCGTGGCCTTACTTCAACTTAGGGTGCTTGTATAAAAAGGTAGGTTTATTCGACGAAGCGGCGGCCGCGTTCGCGCACTTTACTACGTTGGAAGCGTCCCGCGCCTGCGCTGTTTGCCCGGGCGATAAGAGGTAGCTTTAACGTCAGAGCTGCCAGCGGCCGGGCGTTATAAGCGTCGTTCCCGCCGGCTCCCGGCGGGCGTTTTTTTAGGCGACGTCGCTACGAAATGGTAAAAAGAGTCCTACGCGTAACCTCCCTAATCCTGCTCGCGGCCGTAGCGTGTAAACGGGACGGCGGCGCCGTTTCCACGTTTAACCTGGCGTTCGTTACCGAGGCCGGCGGCGTAGGCGATAAGGGCCGCAACGATATGATTTGGCGGGCGTGTCAGCGTTTCGTGGAGGAGGCGGCCGTAACGGCGGCCATCGATTGCCGCGAGCCGACTACTTACGCGGAGGGCCGCGTATACCTCGACGAGTTATGTCGCGACGGCGCCGATGTCATCGTCGTCGCTTCGTCGGCTTGGGAGCCTTATATACTCGCCTTAGGGCCGCGGTATCCGGCGACGGACTTCATAATCGTCGGCGGGCGCGCCGGCGGCCGGAACGTAAAGGCGTTGTCATATCCGGTGGGGGACGGCGGTTATCTAATGGGCGTGGCCGCGGCGGCCGCGGTCCCGGGTGGCGGATACGCCTTTTTGGGCGGCCGGCCGGATACGGCGACCAAAGAGCTTGCCGCGGGCTACCGCGCGGGCGTGCGCGCGACTAACGTCGCCGCGGCGGTCGCCACGGCGTACGTCGGCCCCGAATTCGGCGCGCTTGTCCAAACGGAACGGGCGGGTGCGCTCGCGCGAGAGCTGTTCGACGGCGGCGCCGCGGTCATATTTGCCGCCGCCGGGCCGGCGAACGTAGAGGTAGCGGCCGTTGCCAAAGAACGCGACAAACTCGTAATAGGGTATGAGTCCAATCAGAACTACCTCGAGCGCGGATACGTTATAACCTCGTTGAACGTTCGGTGGGATAAATTGGTCTTCGAGGAGCTGAGCGCGGTCGCGGCCGGGACGTTCCGGGGCGGCGTCCGCCGCGTCGACATCGCGAGCGATTATATCTCCTACCCTATTGATGTCAACAATCGGGGTTTACTCTCGGCCGCGGCTATTCGCGATATCGAAGCGGCGCGCCAGGATTTAGCGAACAGCGACGGGCGAGGGTATGAATATTGCGAAGCGAAGACCGACGTCGGAGGTCAGTAAGCGCGAGCTCGAGCAGGTGGCGCGCGCCGGCGGCGCGGTCCTCTTCGGCGTGGCGCGCGTGCCTATCGGCGTGCCGCCGGCGTTCGCCGGTTTCGACCGGGCCGTGGTTGCCGCAGTGGCGCTCTCGCGGGGCGTGGTCGCGAGCTGTATAAGTGAGCCGACGCGCGCCTACGCGTACCACTACCGCGTCGTTAACGCTACTTTAGACCATATCGCGTGCCGCTTGGTTTCCTATTTAGAGGAGCACGGCTTCGAGACGCTGGCCGTCCCGGCGTCGCAGGTCCTCGATTGGGGAGATATAACGGGTGCGGTAAGCCACCCGCGGCTCGCTATGCTCGCCGGCTTGGGCTTCATCGGCCGGCATAATATTTTGGTGACGCCTACCTTCGGCGCCGCGGTACGTTTGGTGAGCGTCTTCACTAAGGCGCCGTTGGCGCCGGATGCGCCGGCCGGTGGCGATTGCGGCGCGTGCCACGAATGTCGCGGCGCCTGTCCGGCGGCCGCCATCGGCGAGACCGCCGCGGCGTGGGCGCGGGACCGTTGTCTCGATCAACTTCGCGACTTCAAGAAGAGAATTACGGGCCAGTATATTTGTGGCGTTTGCGTTCGGGTCTGCGGGGGCCCTTCGGCTTAGGAGCGACGCATCGTGCCTTCCGAAAATAACTTCGCCCGTCAAAAATTCTACCATCGTACCGTCCAGCTGGTGAAGTTGGCCGGGGATTTTCTCCTGCTCAACGTCGCGACGTTGGCGGTAATCTTTTTTCGCGAGAACCTCTTCGGCCTCGACTTTTTCCTCGCTTCCCCGACGGCGAGCGCGTTCGTCAACCTCTACCTCGGGCTGGGGGCCTACCTAAAAGTTTCTTTAGTATATAGTCTTATCGCCGTCGTCGTTTTCTTCAACCGCGGCCTCTACGTCCGCCAACGTTCGGTGGCGCGGTTGGACGAACTCTACCTCGTGATGAAGTCGCTCATCATCTCGGCGTTCTTGATGATGGCGCTTACTATATTGGTCCCGCAGCTTTTATATACCCGTGCCATCGTAATAGGGAACTTCCTCGCGGGCCTGGCGCTGGTAGACCTCTGGCGGATAACCTTACGCAAAATTGTCGGCTTTTTAGCGGCTCGCGGCGTCGGCTTAATCCGCGTCGCCATCTACGGCGCCGGGAGGTCCGGCCGCATACTTGCCAATCAAGTCAAACTCCACCCGGAGTTCGGTTATACTATCGTCGGCTACGTGGACGACGACGTCTCGAAAGGGGGCCGCGTCTACGAGGGCGTCGAGGTCCTCGGCCCCTACGGGCTGCTGGCCTTCCTGGCCGTGGCGGGCGCGCT
>CAZJNB010000110.1:0-6901 GCA_964547385.1 uncultured bacterium | reverse complement strand
GATCTAGCCTCCCGTGAAGACGAAGAATGCCTGCCCATCACCGACTACGGCCAAAGCAAACTCGACGGCGAACGGGCGCTGGCCGAATACGCGGCCAAGCTCCCATACGTTATTCTCCGGCCGTCGGCCATATACGGCCCGCGGGACGCCGAAATGTTTTTGTTCTTCAAATTTCTAAGCCACGGCGTGGAACCGGCGTTCGGCCGCGCCGCCCGCTACGTGAGTCTCTGTTATATCAGCGACATCGTCGCGGCGCTCCTCCTCGCCAGCGAAGTCGACCGGGCCCGCGGGCAAACGTACTTCGTCGCCCACGACGAGGTGTGGGATTGGCACCGCCTCAGCCAAGCCGCCGCCGCGGCGTTGGGCGTAAAAGCCCGCCGCGTCCGTATGCCGGAAGCGGTCCTCTTCGGCGCCGCGACCATCGCAGAGCTTACGGCCGCGGTTCGCGGCCGCGCCGCGACCCTTAACCGCCAGAAGGCGCGCGACCTCGTTCAGCGACGGTGGGTGTGCGACATTAGTAAAGCCAAAGATGAACTGGGTTTCGCGCCCGCCGTCGGCTTCGAAGCAGGGGCTCGGCGGACGGCGTCGTGGTACCGCGAACAAGGATGGTTATAAACGATGGCGACCAAGCATAAGCCCAAACGGCCGGACATCCTCGAGAAATGCCACAAGTTCACCGCGGCGCGCACCGCGATGGCCGCGGGTTTCTACCCCTACTTCCACGTAATTGAATCCGGCCAGGACCCGGAGGTCGTCGTCGAAGGCCGGAAGATGATAATGGTCGGCTCCAACAACTACCTGGGCCTGACCTCGCACCCCAAACTCAAAGAGGCGGCCGTAAAGGCGACGCGTGACTTCGGCGTCGGCTGCGTCGGCTCGCGCTTCCTAAACGGGACCCTCTCTCTCCACCTCGAGCTCGAGGAACGGCTCGCGCGCTTCTGTCGCAAGGAGGCCGCGCTCGTCTTCTCCACCGGCATGCAGACCAACCTCGGCGCCATCTCCGCCCTCGTCGCCAAGCACGACGTAGTTATCACCGACAAATACGACCACGCCAGCATCATAGATGGCTGTCGGCTAAGCTACGGCTCTATGAAGCGCTTCCGCCACAACGACATGGCCAACCTCGAGCACGTCCTCCAAATCGCGGACGGCGCCCCGGCCCTCATCGCCGTAGACGGCGTCTTCAGTATGGAAGGCGACCTCTGCGACCTCCCGGCGATCGTCGCACTGGCAAAAAAATACGGGGCCCGCGTCCTCGTGGACGACGCCCACGGCATCGGCGTCCTCGGCCGCCGGGGCGCCGGCGTCGCCGACCACTTCGGCCTCGACGACGAGGTAGACATTATCGTCGGCACTTTCAGCAAGTCCTTCGCTTGCGTGGGCGGCTTCGCCGCCGCCACGGAGCCCGTCATCCACTACCTCAAACACTTCGCCCGCTCGATGATATTCAGCGCCAGCCTCCCGCCGGCCAACGTGGCCTCGGTCCTCGCGGCCCTCGATATCATCGAGAACGAGCCCGAGCGGCGCGCCCGCCTCCTCGAGGTCAGCGAGAAGATGCGCGCCGGCTTCCAGGCTATGGGCTACGACACCGGCGAAAGTGTAACGCCCATAATACCGGTCATCGTCGGCGACGACCTGACCGCGCGCGCGTTCTGGCGCAACCTCTACGACCGCGGCATCTTCACGACGCCTATAATGCCGCCCGCGGTCCCGGAGAACCGTTGCCTCATCCGCGTGAGCTGTATGGCCACGTTGAGCGATGAGCATATAGACCGCGTCCTGGACGCGTTCGAGGCCGCGGGCCGGGATATGGGCCTCGTCAGCGGCCGCCGGGAGGACGCGTGATCGAAGTTACCCGCGTCCGCTCGGGCCGAGACCGGCGCACGTTCCGGCGGTTCCCCTACGAGCTCTACCGGGGCGACGCCGTCTGGGTCCCGCCGCTCCGCCGCGACGTAAAGTTCACCCTGAGCGAGCAGAACCCGTTTTGGCGCCACGCCGAAGGGGCTCTCTTCCTCGCCCGGCGCGACGGCGAGGTAGTAGGCCGCGTCGCCGCCATCGAGGACGGGGAGTATATAAAATATTACGGCGAACGATGCGGCTACTTCGGCTTCTTCGAGTGCCGCGAGGACGAGGAGGCCGCCGCGGCGTTGTGGGACGCCGCCGCCGATTGGCTCCGCGGCCGCGGCCTGGACAAAATGCTCGGGCCGATGAACCCCTCCACGAACGAGGAGTGCGCCTTCCTGGTGGAGGGCTTCGAGCGCCCGCCCTTTATTATGATGACCCATAACCCGCGGTATTACACGGCGTTCGCCGAGGGTTACGGCTTCCGTAAGGCGAAGGATATGTTCGCGTTTATCATGGATATAACGCCGGCGCGCCAAGAACGGCTCGAGCGCGTCGCCGCCGCGGCGCGCCGACGGACGCCCGGCCTCGTCGTCCGCGACGTTAGCGTCGCCGACTTCGTCGCCGAAGTGGAGTTAGTCCGCCAGATTTACAATCGCGCCTGGGAGGCCAACTGGGGCTTTGTTCCTGCGACGCGCGCCGAGTTTGAGAGCACCGCCAAGCGCCTTAAGTCCCTGGTGGAGCCGCGCCTCGTCTCCCTCGCGACGGTGGGCGGCGACGCCGCGGGTTTCATTATGTCCGTCCCGAACTACAACGAGGTCCTCATAAAGATGGGCGGGACGCTGGGCCCGCGGAGCCTGGTCAAATTCCTCCGCGGCCGCCGCAAGATAAAGAGCATCCGGCTTATGTTGTTCGGCCTGTGCCCCGAATACCGCAAGCGCGGCGTAGATGCGGCCCTCCTCGCGGCCCATCTCCGCGCCACACTGGAGTTGGGTTTCACCGAGGCCGAGATCTCCTGGGTCCTCGAGGAGAACGAGCTTACGAAGCGCGCCGCGAGGATGATGGGCGGCCGTCCGTACAAGAAATACCGTCTCTACGAGAAAGAGATTTAACGGCGGCCCGGGCGCTTTTCCGGTCCGACGCGCAGACCCACGAAAAAGGCGGCCCCGAGGCCGCCTTTTCCCGCGCCTATGACCGGGCGACGTCACCCCTTCGCCGCCGCGGCGATTTCGGTTACGGCGGCCAACGCCCGGGCGATATCCTCCTCGGCGTTGAAAGGGCCGACGGCGAAGCGGACCGTTCCCTCCCGCGCCAACGTTCCCATCCCCTCGTGGGCCAGCGGCGCGCAGTGACAGCCGGCGCGGCAGGCTATGTTGTATTCGGCGTTGAGCCTCTCCCCCACCTGCAACGCGCTTACGCCGGCGACGTTAAAAGATAGGACCGGGAGGTGTCGCGCCTCGTCGTCCACGGCGTAGAGGGTAACGCCGTCGGTGTCGCGTAGGCCGTCGCGGAGGGTGCGCCAGAGCGCCATCTCGTGCCCATATATGTTTGCCGGGCCCTTCTGCGCCAGCCAGCGTTGCGCCGCCAGGAGGCCCGCGACGCCCATCGTATTGAGCGTCCCGCACTCGAGGCGGTGCGGGTATTCGCTCACGTGTGCGCGCTCGGTAGAGGCGACGCCGGTGCCGCCGACGCGGCTCGGGCGTACCTCGATACCTTCGGCGACGTAGAGGCCGCCGATGCCGGTAGGACCCAGGAGGGATTTGTGCCCGGTGAAGGCGAGGAGGTCGATGTGGTCCGCGCCGGCGTCGATGGGCACGACGCCCGCGGTCTGGGCGGTGTCTACGGCGAAAGCCACGCCCGCGTCGCGGCACCGCGCTCCTACCTCGCGAATCGGCTGGAGCGTCCCGAAGACGTTGGAGGCGTGGGTGAGGATGACGAGCTTGGTGTTGGGGCGAAAAGCGGCACGAAAGTCATCCGGGTTAACGTAGCCGGCGCCGTCGAAGGGGACGTAGGTCGTCTCGAGGCCGTCGTCGCGCTCGCGGCGGTAGAGCGGCCTTAGCACCGAGTTATGCTCCAGCGTGCTCGTTACGACGTGGTCGCCGCGGCCGACGACGCCGTTGATTATCATATTGAGCGAGTCGGAGGCGTTGTAGGTAAAGCAGAGGCGATTCGGCTCGGCGCCGCCGAAGAACGCGCACAACGCCTGCCGCGCCTCGGCGACGACCGCCTCGGCGTGCCGGGCAAGGTCGTGGGCGCCGCGGCCGGGGTTGACGCCGAAGTCGCGGTAGAACGCGTTCATATACGTGAGGACTTCGGGCGGCTTCGGAAAAACGGTCGACGCGTTATCGAGGTAGACTACGTCCGGCATACACCGACCTCGGGGGTAAAATTAATTTTCTGGAGGGAGATTGTTTTCAGCCGGCCGCGGGCGGCCGGACCAACATTAACGCGCCTTCTTCAACTCGTCGTAATGGAGAATCTTTATGTCTTTGAAAATGCCCGCGAACTCCGCGGTCACCTCGTCGAACATATCGTCGTCCGTCAGGATAAGGTAGCGCTCCTTACACTTGTGGCAGAGGTGTAGATAGAGGATGGCGCCCATAACGCGATAGAGACTGCCGTAGGCCTTCTGGTTCGGCCTGGACTTCAAGCGCAGGCACGAGGTCCGGATGGAGGCGACGACGGAGCCGTCCTCGGCGACGAGGTCGAAGGCGCGTGTAACGGACGTACCGTCCTCGCGGGTACCGATAACGACCTCGCCCGGAGCCATCGGGACGCCCTTATACGCGATGAAGTCCTCGCGGACTTGCTCTTCCAACGGAACTTTCATAGGGCCGACTACCAATATTAACTTGGCGCCGGGCCAAAGTCAAACGAAAAAAGGGCCGCGCCGCGGCCCCTTCCCTTGCGATTAGCAACCGGCCTTAGCGACTGACGACAACTAAGCCGATGTCGAGCTGGCCGTTCTCGATGATGAAACCCTTGGCCGGGTCATAGGTCCAGCTGAACGTGGCCTCGTAGTTCGTGGCGTCCACGTCAACGGTCGCGCCGTATTCGCTCAAGTCGAGGTATTTGGGCGCCGATAGGTTCTCCTCGAGCTCGCCCTTCAGGCCCTTGGCGTTGACGACCGAGCCCCATTGCCCGGGGGTGTTCGCGACCGGAACGAAGTCCTCGGCCTTAATCGTCCCGAGCTTAAGGCGGTTGGCAACGTGGCCGACGAAGACGACCCGCATCGTAACCGTCGCCTGGCCCTCGACGTAGAAGTTACGGAGCTGGGCGAGGCCGACGCAGTTTTTCTCGACGGTGAGCGGCTCGATCTTGTCGCCCCAGGTGAAGCCGAACGCCGCCTCGGCGTCGGGCATATGCTCCGGGTCGAGCCAGTAGATCTTGACGTCCTTCTTGCCCCGCTCGAGCTCCGTGCATTTGATTGCCGCCAGCGGGTTGTCCGCGGCGTCGTTGACGACCGTCTCGAACGGTTGGCCGTCGCCCGGGCCGGCGACCTTGGTGGAGATAATCTTGCCGGCGTTCTCGCCCGCGAAGACGCCGGCGGCCAACGCCAACGCCACGAGCCCTACGAAAAATAAACGCATCGCGCTCCTCCTCACACGAAAGAATATTATGAGAACTTCTTTGACGGCGGGAGTATAACATAAAACGCGGCCGCCGTCAAAGGGAGCGCCGTTTCGCCGGCGGCTCTCGAGCGGCGACGCTTACCTTGACGCCTCGCCCGGGACGTGATAGGATAAAAAGAACATGGCGTCGGGAACGCCGCGGCGGTCCGCTTAGCCAGCGGAGGTCCGGCGCAGGGGAGGAAAACGGTGTGCGTTAGAGGAACGTTCTTCGTCATCCTGGCGCTGGGCGTCGTGAGCGCCGCGGGCCAGGGACGCCGGGTGTCCGGTTTCTTCCGAGTCGCCGGCGGGCCGGACTTCGGGTATTACCGCGTGAGCGAATGCGGCCAACTCAGCTGGGGCGGGGGCGTCAGGTTCAACTGGCCCCTCGCGGCGGCCCTCGGCGCCGAAGTCGCGGCCTCTGCTAATTATTTTAAGGAACCGGGTTTCTACGGGATTCCCGAAAACTTCGCGCCGGACCGGCGGTGGCAGGTTCCGGCGACGGCGGCGCTCACCCTGGGCGGCGAGGTCTGGCGGGTGGGCTACTACGTAGTCGCCGGCGGCGGCCTCCTTTTCGAGCTCAACCAGTTCGATATCGCCTGGAATCCGGAACTCGGGACGCGGTCCACCGTCCACCCTCTCGCGACGTGGGGCGCCGGCGTAAACTTCGCCGTGCGCGAGAACGTCGCGGTGGAGCTCTCGCCCCGTTACGTCCACTTGGCGGGTAACCAACTACGTTATTGGGATATGAACGACGGGCTTTACTATCGCGACGGCCACCCGGACGCCGTAGAATTGACGTTGGCCGTCGCCTTCTCCTACTGAGCGCCGCGGCCTCTTTTTCTTTTATTGACAAACGATTTTATTTTATTATCATAACGGGCGCCGGGGAAGCCGGCGCCGCGCGTTACTATGTTCGCCGACAACGAGAAGTTAGTGATGCTGCAAATCCTCCCGGACGACGATAAGGCCGCGCGGGAGCTCGCCGAGAAGGCGGGGATCTCCGTCGCGGACCTCGTCCTGCTCTCGTTACGCTACTGCCTGCGGGCGAAGGGCGCCGAGCCTTTTCGGGACCTATTGTCCAAAGGGGGCGTAACGCCGCCGCGAGCGGCGGAGGCGACGAAGAAGGGTAAAGGTCCCGCCAAAGACCCGGCGTAGTCGTCGGGTTTTTCTTTTTGCATCGACGGCCTACGGCCGCCGCCAAAAAAATGACGTTCTACAAAAAACCGGCGTTCTGGGCCTTGGCGTTGGTCGTCGTCGCCGTGGGGCACAAGTTCTACGCCTTCGAGCGGCCGCTGTTGGGTCACCACCGCTGGCGCCAGGCGGACACCGCGGCCATCGCGCGCAACTTCGCCTCGGGCAATATGAACATCGCCCGGCCCGCGGTGGACTGGGGCGGCCCGGGCCCGAACTACTGCGAGACCGAGTTCCCTCTCTATTCCTACGCCGCG
>CAZJNB010000109.1:0-6981 GCA_964547385.1 uncultured bacterium | reverse complement strand
GAGGCGGCGCTTTCGCTGAGTCGCGTCGGCGACGGTGAACGCAACTTACGGGACAACGCGTTCTGGGCCGGCGGCGGGTGGCGGCGGGGCCCGCTCGAGCTCGGCGCCCGCTTCTGGCGCGTCGGCCTGGGCTTCGAGACGCCCTGGGGTATACGCTTCCTCCGGAACGACGAGGGCGCGATTATTACGAGCGACTTCTACGCGTGGACGGTGCGGGGGCGCGCCGCGCTGAACGTATTCGACGTCGGCGTGCTGACGTTGGGAGGCGACGCCGGGATAAAATATAAAGACACGAGCTTCGCCGAGCAGGATTATAACTTCAACGTCGAGCTCGTGAAGTTCGAGGCGTATTTATAGGCTTCGCTCGCGTAGGGAAAGCCGCCGGCACCGGCGGCTATTTTATTGCTCGCTGAGAACCTCGCGGAGGTGAGCGAGGACTTCGTCGCGGGCGACTTGGCGTTGCGTCCGCGTTTTCATATCTTTCACCGCGACGGTCCCGGCGTCCAGCTCGTCCGGGCCGACGACGACGACGAACGGGATAGCCTTGGCGTCCGCGTAGCCGAACTGCTTCCCGAGCTTCGCCGTTGGTTCCAAATATAACTCGCACCGGAGGCCCGCGCCCCGAACGTCTCGCGCGAGCGAGGCGGACGCCTCCAAAACGCCCTCGTCGAAGACGGCGACCAGAACGTCGGCGTAAGCGCCGGATGCCTCCTCGGCCGCGCGTTCCTGAATAATAGTCATTATCCGCTCGAGCCCGATCGTAGTGCCGGTGGCGGCGAGTTCCGGCCCGCCGAGTTGGGCGATAAGGCCGTCGTAGCGGCCGCCGCCGGTAACGGAGCCGACGCCCGCCTCGGCGATGAAACTCTCGAAGATGGGGCCGGTGTAATAATCCAAACCCCGCGCCATATGGAGGTCGAAACTCAAAACCTCTTGGGGGACGCCGAAGTAATCCAGGAAAGCGGCGAGCCGTTCCATATCGGCGATGCCTGCTTGGCCCTCCGCCGAATCGCCCACGGCCTCGCGCGCCTTTTCGATATACGTCCGGGAATCGGTAACGCGTTCCCGTTCGGCCAACGTGGATATTATATCCCGGGCGATAGGAGCGGCCGTCCCGGATTTGATTAATTCCGCCTCGACGCCGTCGGCGCCGATTTTTTCGAGCTTGTCTATGGCGCGGATCGCGGCGACTTTGACGTCGGCCACTACGCCCGCGGCGTCCATAAACGCCGAGAGGATTTTGCGGTGGTTGACGCTGATGCGGTAGTCGTCGAAGCCGAGGGCCGCGAGCGTCTCGTGGGTGATGGCGATTATCTCGGCGTCGGCGAGCATCGACGTCGTCCCTACGCAGTCCACGTCGCATTGGATGAACTCGCGGAAGCGGCCGCGCTGGGGCTTTTCGGCCCGCCACACCGGTTGAATCTGATAGCGCTTGAAGGGCTTGGGGATATCCGGGCGCGTGGCCATAACGCGGGCCAGCGGGACGGTGAGGTCGTAGCGGAGGCCGAGGTCGGCGTCGCCGCGTTCGCCGCCCGCGCCGCGCTTGAGGATGCGGAAGATAAGGCGGTCGGCGTCGTCGCCGTATTTACCGGCGAGGACGTCGAGGCGCTCGAGCGCGGGCGTCTCCAGCGGCGCGTAACCGAAGCTCTCGAAGACGCGCCGGACCGTCGCGATGACGCGCGCGCGGCTCGCCAGTTGGGACGGAAGGTAGTCCCGCGTTCCTCGGGCCGGTTGGGCTTTCATCCGCTAGCCGTCACTATTCCAGCTCGCCTATCGCGTTCTCCGCGGCACGGAGAACGTCGCCGGCCTTGACGAGCGCCGCCGTTCGGTTGATGTCGTATTGGGTGGGCCGGTCTTCCTTGAGGAAGGTTACGTGTTCGCGGACGAGGGTGTGGACGGCCTCGGCCGCCGGGCCGGCGCGGAGCGGCCGCCGGAGGTCGATCGCCTGGCAGGCGGCGATAAGCTCGATCGCGATTATATACCACCCGTTGCGGATCATCTGTTTCGTTTTCATCGCGGTGTTCATCCCCATCGAGACGAAGTCTTCTTGGTCGGCGGCGGCGGGGATGGAGCCGACGGCGGCAGGGTGGCTGAGGACGCGGTTCTCGTTCACGAGCATACCGGCGGTGTATTGGGTGAGCATAAGGCCGCTGAACATCCCGGCGCCGGGGACGAGGAATGCCGGGAGCCCTTCGCTCAGGTGCGGGTTCATCAGGCGGTTGAGGCGTCGCTCGGAGAGGACGCAGACGGTCGTTACGGCGATGCCGGCGAGTTCCAACGCGAACGCCAGCGGCGTCCCCTGGAAGTTGGCGCCCGTTACGACCTCGTCGGTGTCGGCGAAGAAGAGGGGGTTGTCGGCGGCGCCGTTGAGTTCGATCTCGAAGATATACTTCGCCCAGTCGAAGGCGTCCTTGGCGGAGCCGACGACTTGGGGCGTCGAGCGGAGGCTGTAGGCGTTTTGGACCTTCTTCTTTCCGCTCTTGCCGGCGTCGAGCATCTCGGAACCTTCGAGGAGCCGGCGGAGGTTCTGGGCGCACTTGACCGCGCCCGGGTAGCCCCGGCCTTTATGGAGCCTTTCGTCCAGGCAGAGGGTGTTGAGGTTGAGGACCTCGAAGGTCAGGGCGGCGACGACCTCTTGCGTCTTGAGCCAGCGGTAGGCGTCGGCGACTTCGAGGGCGCCCATGCCGGTGATGACGTTGGAGCCGTTGATGGTCGCGAGGCCGTCGCGGGCTTCGAAGACTATGGCGGGGATACCCGCGGCGTCCATCGCTTCTTTACCGCTCATCCGTTTGCCGCGATAGAACGCCTCCCCCTCGCCGAGGAGGACGAGGGCCACTTGGCTCATAGGGGAGAGGTCGCCGGAGGCGCCGACGGAGCCGTGCTGGAAGACCACCGGCGTTACGCCCTTGTTCAACATAGCGACGAGCGTCTCGACGACGAGGGGGCGAAGGCCGGAGTAGCCGAGGCAGTGGACGTTAACGCGGCTGGCCATCGCGGCGCGGATGTCGTCTTCGGCGCAGGGTTCGCCACAGCCGGCGGAGTGAGAGTAGACCAGGTAGCGTTGGAACTGTTGAGTCTGCTCGGGCGTCAGAACGACCTCGGAGAGCTCGCCGATGCCGGTTGTAACGCCGTACATCACTTCGCGTTTTTCGACCTTGGCTTCGAGCATCGCCCGGCATTTCTGAATCCGTTCCCACGCGTCCGCGGTGACTTCGACCGGCTCGTTCTCGCGCGCGATTCTTACGACGGCGTCGACGTCGAGGGATTTACCGTCGAGCTTAACGGTCATCTTAGCGTCTCCTTGTAGTAAACAAAAGGCGGCCAGGTTCCCCGGTGGCGGGGTTTGGTCCGATTCTGTTACGTTCGCTAATCTGGCGGTGATAGTAGCACCTCCGGCGCGCGGCCGCAATATTTTTCCGGCCTGTTCTTCGTTTTTGCTATACCTGCGTGGCCGATTTATATACAATTGGAATGGTGATGACGGCGCGAAATGGGCAACGCGAAAAGGGAACGGCTATAGGCCTTACCGGTGGCCGGCCCGAGCGGCGGATGTGGGCCGCGGCGCCGGCGCTCGAGCGGTTCCTGCAACGGGCGCCGAATTTCGAGGCGGCGCGGGCGACCGTCTTCGATTATCTCGAGGCGCGCCGGCGTCTGATACGGGGGACGTCCGCGGCGATACCGAGTTGGGAATGGGAGATTATTGATGATTGTATAGACGTTCTGAAGAACGTTTTTTCCGGCTATTACGAGAAAGTTGCGAACTTCAGCGCGCTACGGGTTTTGTGGGAGCTGGCGCGGGGTAAGTATTCGCGGCGGCGCCGGGAGCTCTCGCCCGGCTTCTTCGAGGAATTTCGGCACTTATTCTTGGGTCTCGCGGGCAAGTCGGGGATATATAGCGGCAGCCCTTCGCCGGCGTATGCCGAGATGCACGGAAAGGCGGCGGCCCGGGAGCGGTCGCGCGAGCTGGACGCGCTGGCCGCGCGGGCGCGCCGGGGGCTTGCCCGGTATCCGTCCGGCTTGGAGGAACCGCTGCTGTCGGAACGGCGGCGGAACGCCGCCCGCATCCGGAAGCTCTTCGGCGCGAGTGACGACGATTGGGCCGACTGGCGGTGGCAGTTCCGCAACGTCATCCGCGAGCCTAAGATGCTCGCCCGGATTATTACGCTTTCGGCCGAAGAGGCGAAGGCGGTGAAGTTGGCTGTCGCGAAGGGTGTCCCCTTCGGCGTTACGCCCTACTACGCGTCACTCCTCCGGCGCCGGCTCTCGCGGGCCCGCGTCCACGCTACGCGGGCGCAGGTCATCCCGCCGCTCGACTACGTCGAACATATGGTCCGCTTTCGCGGCCGGCGCGACTTCGAGTGCGACTTTATGCTCGAGCGCGACACCTCTCCGATAGACCTCGTAACGCGCCGTTACCCGACGGTCGCGATCCTCAAACCCTATAACGCGTGCTTTCAAGTATGCGTATATTGCCAGCGGAACTGGGAAATTTCGGACGCGGCCCGACCCGGCGCCGCGGCGCCCAAGCGGAAGCTCGACGCCGCGCTCGAATGGCTCGCGGCCCATCCCGCGATCCGTGAAGTCCTCATCACCGGCGGCGACCCCTTCGCGCTGACCGACGAGCGTATCGAATATATTATGGGCCGCCTCGCGGCTATGGACGCGGTCGCGCGTATCCGCCTCGGCTCCCGGGCGCTTGTCGTGGCGCCGATGCGGATGACGCAGGACCTCGCCGACCTCCTCGCTCATTATAATGAGCCGCCGCGGCGGGAAGTGGTGGTCGTTACCCATTTTCAGCACTCGGCCGAGGTTACGCCCGAGGCGATGCGCGCGGTCCGTCGGCTCCGACGCCGCGGCTTGAGCGTCTACAACCAAGTGGTCTTGACGTTCGCGAACTGCCGTCGCTTCGAGATGTGCGCCCTCCGCCTGGAGCTGCGCCGCATCGGCGTGGACCCCTACTACCTCTTCAACGCCAAGGCCAAGAAGGAGATGTCCGGCTACCGCGTGCCGCTCGCGCGCCTCGAGCAGGAGCGCAAAGAGGAGGCGCGCCTCTTCTCCGGGATGGACCGGACCGACGCGCCGGTCTATAACATCCCCGCGCTCGGGAAACATAACGTCATCGCCTGGCAGCATCACCGCGTCATAACGATTTTACCGGACGGCCGCCGCGTCTACGAGTTCCAACCTTGGGAGAAGAACATCTCGCCCGTCGATAGCTACGTGGAGGCCGACGTCGCGATATACGACTTCCTCGAGAACCTACGCCGTCGCGGCGAGAACATAAGCGAGTATAAGACGATCTGGTATTACTTCTAACGCGCTCCCCCTCCCCAGGGTGCGGGAAGGCGCTGTTTGCCTAAGGGAGTTTATTGCGGGAAACAGGAGGAAAAATTATGGCTAAAGGCAGAGACCGAGGCAAAGACCAAAAGGGCGGAAAGAAAAAGAAGCGCAAGCCAAAGAAGGCGAAGGGGGAAAAGCGCGAGCGGCGGCCGTGGCCCAAGTAAGTAGGCCGGCCGGAGCCGGCGTCGTAACGTAACGCCGGAGGAGGTTGTATTTAATGCCTATCATTACCGTAGGGGGACCGTCCCTGTCGTTAGATAAGAGGAGGCGGCTCGTGAGGGGCCTGACCGCGGCCGCGGTCGCGGTTTATGAGGGCTTCGGCGCCGATTCCATTATCGTATTGTTCCGGGACCTCCGCGCGGAGGACGTCGCCAAGGGCGGCGAGCTTTTGTCCGACCAGCACGACGAGGGCGCGGCTCAGAAGAGCGGCCAGAAAGGCGGCCAGTCGGCGGCGTAGGTGCGGGGAGGTGAACCCGGCGTTTAGGGAGATGATGTCGTTATAAGCCGCCCGCCGGGGCGGCTTTTTCCGTTTTTTTATTCTTGACAATAACGGTCATTTATATTAGAAAGGTTTGGTCACGGAGGGACCCAGACCGGGGGCGTGACGTGATAGGAGAGGAGGCCCGTCTCGCGCGGAGGGAAACGGGTTCGAATAGAGACCGCAACGCGGCCGCGGCGTCTCGGGCCGCGCGCGGGAAAATAAAAACCACGTTGGCCTGAGGGCCGGCCTGGAGTTTTTTACGATGTGGCGGTTTCCGAAAACGTAATTTTACGAAAGGAGCGTAGGTATGAGGCGTACGTTAATAACAGCGCTCGCCGTGTCCGCGCTACTCGCCGCGGCGGCCGCGGCCGGAACGCTCCCGAACGCGGCCGACGAGCACGTTATGCGGTTCGGGCCTTTAGCCTCGGCGGTTATCGACGTACACGATAGTTATGAGGAACGCGGGACAATCTGGGGCGGCGGCGTCGCCCTCTGGGGTCAGTACGACCGCACCTGGATCGGTTACGCTATGCGCCTCGGCGCCGCCGTAGTCGACGCCGACGGCTCGTTAGTGTCCATAGGTTGGGAGAGCGAATACTATATTTATCTGGCCAAGGGTAGGCTCCGCCCCTTTATAATGCCCCACGTCGGCGTCGGCGTGAACATACGTGGGAAGAGCGGTGGCGCATCAACGGCCCCACTCGGTATTTACGCCGGCGCCCGGTGGAACGGTGCGAATTCACCTTTCTACATAACGGTAAGCGCGGGTTTCAAATCTGGGGGTAGGTGGGGGGCGTCGTTCCGAAGTGATTGCTATTTAGGCCTCACCGATACGGTAGCCCTTTACGCCGGTGCCGAGCTCGATCGCGCCAATTCCGAATTGACAAAATGGGGTCGGGTACCGGGTTGGCGCGGTCGCGTAGATGTCGGGCCGTCGTGGGCGTTCTAAGCCGGTGTCGTTATCCTTCCACGATCGGGGCGTAACCTAAAAGGAGAAAATAAGATGAAGACTAAAAAAAGCCTTATGCGCCTTATATCGCTGCTGTTAATACCCTTTTTCCTCGGCGCCTGCACCGGCTACAACCGCGTCGTCTTGCCGAAGGATAGCCAGCTACCGGTCGAAGAGAGGGTCGTTATATTGCACCGCGGCGACGAAACGTTTT
>CAZJNB010000108.1:0-7007 GCA_964547385.1 uncultured bacterium | reverse complement strand
ACGTGCGCTAACCTTTTCTTGCCGCGAGGGGGCACACGCGCCGGCACCGGCCGCATTCGATACAGAGCGCCGCGTCTACAGTCTCTCGGTTGGTCCTTATCGCGGCCATCGGGCACGCCGCGACGCACGCGTCGCACCCCCCGCACGCGAGCCGCGGCGGCCGGCGCCCGAGCGCCGCTACTTCGCCCAACGCCGCGCCCGCGGCGCATAAATATTTACAGAAGAAACGATAATGGAAGACCGACGCCACGAGAACGATGAGCAAGAAGATGAGTCCCCACCCGGCCGCGGCGTAGGTGAAGAGGTCGTCGAACGGCTCGTAGTTCGCGGCGCCCAACGTGCGCGTCGCTATTATCGCGGCGACCACCGCGCCCAAAACGGCGAAACGGACGCCGCCCAGGCGGCGCGCGAAACGGGGCGCGACGAGCAATTTCCTCCCCGGCACTTTGTAGAGGAACTCCGTCAGCGCGCCGAACGGGCACAACCAGCCGCAGTAGATGTTTCCCCACAACAACGCCGCGAGGGCGCCGCCGCCGAGGAGAACGTAGAGAGAGAGCCGAGCCCCGAGCGGCGGGAACCGCCATAGTGCGAAGCGGCCGACGTCGCCGATGGAGACGAAACGGCCGGCCCGAAAACCCCATACGCCCAACGCCGCGGCGAGGAACATAATTCGGAGGAGCTCCGGCGACCGGCGCCGCGCCCACGCCGCGGCCGCGAAGAACACGACCGCCACCAAGGCCCAGGGCCAATCCCACGACGCCTCCTCGCCCCCCAACACAACGTCCCGCGCCAGCGCCGCGCGTAGTATCTTGCGGCCGCTCAAACGGGCCGCGGCGGCGAACGCGTTGCTCGATATCGTCGCCCGCGTAATGACGTCCACATCTCTGCCCGGCTCCAGCGCGGCCGTCGGCGAAAGGCCTTTGAAAGACGCGAAGAAGTCCTTTATACCCGCAAGGTACGAGGGCGTCTCGTTGTGGCGGATTAGGATTAAACGGTCAATTTCGCCGGCGCCGTCCACGACGACCAAGAGATTGAACGGGCCGCCGTAACCGCGGACGGCCGCGGCCAGCTCCTTGCTCTCGCCCGCGTAGAGGGTCTCTCCGCCCCGGCGGATACGCCAATACTGTGTCTTGCCACCGACTTTTACGGGCGGCTCGGTGGCGCCGGTGAGGGCGGCTACCCGCGCCGCGGTAAGCGGCCGCGGCGGCGGCTCGGCATAGTTACCCCACAACCGCGAGCCGGCCATCACGCCGGCCACCGCCGCGATAAATATTGACCGGCGCAGCCATCGCCGGCCGGTTGAGTTCACAGCTACCATAACTCGCTTCAATTATAACCCTTAGCGTCGGTCCCTTCAACCAATAATACCTTGCGACGCGACCCCTTATTGCTTAATATAAATCATTATGCTCAACGTCCTCGCCCTCGGCGTCGTCTCCTTCTTCGCGGACCTCCAATCCGAGATAATATTCCCGCTCCTGCCGTTATTTATCACCCAGGAGCTGGGCCTCTCCGTCGCGTTTCTCGGCTTGGTGGAGGGGGCGGCAGAAGCGGCCGGCGCCCTCCTCAAATACGCGTCGGGCTACGCCGCGGACCGGGTCGGCCGCCACAAGTGGTTGATGTTCGGCGGCTATCTCCTGTCCGTCCTCAGCAAGCCGATGATGGCGTTCGCCTACGGCGCGGCGCCGGTCCTGGCGTTGCGCGTCTCCGACCGCGTCGGCAAAGGTATCCGGCGCTCGCCGCGCGACGCCCTCCTCGCCGGCTGCGTCCCCGAGCGCAAGCGCGCCCGCGCCTTCGGCTTCCACCGGGCGCTCGACTCCGCCGGCGCCGTCGCGGGCGTCTCCGTCCTCTACGTTCTCCTCAATTATACGGAGCTCTCGACGCGGAGTATCTTCAAGTGGACGCTCGTCCCGGGGCTCGCGGTGGCGCTGGTAATCATTTTCCTCGTGCGCAAACCCCGGCAGGTGCGGCCGTTCGTGAAGGCCAAGGTATTCTCGGCCGCGGCGCTCGCCGGATGGCGGCCGTTCTTCGTCTGCCACATCATCTACTCCTTCGGCATGCTCTCCTACGTCTTCTACATCCTACGCGCGCGCGAGCTCGGGACGGCGCTGAGCGCCATCCCCCTCGTCTACCTAACCTTTACCATAGCCCAGGTAATCTGGCCTTTCCCCATAGGCTGGCTCGCCGACCGCGTCGGCATATTGCCCGTCCTCGGCGCCGCCTATCTATTCCAAGGAGCGGTCCTCATAGTCGCCGGCCGCGTCGATTACGCCTGGACGCTATGGCCCCTCTTCGCCCTCTACGCTCTCTATTACCAAGCGTTTATGGCCCTCCCGCCCGCGTTCGTCGCCAACGCGGCGTCACCCGAGCGCCGGGGCGCCGCCCTCGGCCTCCTCCATATGGCCAGCGGCCTCGCGGTCCTCCCCGGCTCGGTGCTCGCCGGCTTCATTTGGGACTATAGCGGCGGCGGCGGGACCTTCACGTTCGGCGCCGTCTGCGCCGCGCTCGCCGGCGTCGGCGTTCTCATCTTACACTATAAACGTAGCCGCGCCGGCGCCGCGGCACCGCGGAGATATGGCCAAGCGTAAAAACGCCGCTATCGGCGAATACTTCCGCCGGCGGGTATCGTGGCCGCGGACGTTCGCCTCGCTCCGCCACCACGACTTCCGCCTGTGGTGGTTCGGCCAGATGGTCTCGCTCGTCGGGACGTGGGTGCAGTTCGTCGCGCAGAACTGGCTGGTCTATCGTCTAACCGGTTCCGCGGCGATGCTCGGGCTGGTCAACTTCGTCGGGCTGGTACCGGCGCTGCCAATGGGCCTGTGGGCCGGCTCGCTCGCCGACCGCTTCGATAAGCGGCGGCTCGTTATCATCGCGCAAACGGTGATGTTCGTCCAAGCGGCGGTCCTCGCGGCGCTCACGCTCTCAGGCGTCGTGCGGGTGTGGCACGTGATGGCGCTCGCCTTTATCTTCGGCATCGCCCGGGCGCTGGACGTCCCGGCGCGCCAGGCCTTCGTCGTCGAGATCGTCGGCAAAGAAGACCTCACGAACGCCATCGCCCTCAACTCCACCATATTCAACGTCGCCCGGACCGCCGGGGCCGCGCTCGCCGGCCTCTTGATCGTCGCCGTCGGCGAGGGGGTGGCGTTCACCGTCAACGCGGTTACGTTTCTCCCGGTCATCGCGGCGTTGCTCGCGATGCGTATCCGCACCCAAAACGGTAACGGCAACGCGCCGGCCAAACGTCCTATCGCGGAAGGGGTGCGCTACGCCGTGCGGAACAGGTCCGTATGGCTTGTCATCTCGCTCATAGGCGTCTCCGCGTTCTTCGTGATGCCCTACGCGGTCTTGATGCCGGTCTTCGCCCGGGAGGTCTTCGGCGGCGGCGCCGACATTTACGGATATTTGATGACCTTCGTCGGCGGCGGCGCGCTCGCCGGCGCGCTCACCGTCGCGAGCCTGGGCCCGCGGGCCCGGCGGGGCCTGGTGCTCACCCTCGCGAACGTGACGTTCGCCGCGCTCGTCATCGCCTTCGCTTTCACGCGAACGTTCTGGCTCGCCGCGGCGGTCCTGGCAACGGCCGGCTTCTTCTTCGTGATGCAGAACTCACTCGGGAACTCGCTCATCCAACTCGCGGTGCCGGACCGGCTTCGCGGCCGTATAATGAGTATCTACTTCTTGGTATTTATGGGGGCTTTACGGTTGGGCTCGTTGCAGGCCGGATACGTCGCCCACTACGTGAACGTCCGCGCCGCGTTGGTTATCGGCGGCGTCGCGTCCCTCGTTTGGGGTCTTCTGGTCGCGTGGCGCTTCCCGCAACTTCGCCGTGGCCTCCTCGCCTCGCCGCCGCCGCCGCCCAGAAAAGTTTAACCGCTACTCGCGCCCTTGCGGCCCCCCCGCCGGCTATGGTAAAATCATCAAGTGGCAATTGCCCAAAGGACTAAGGCCGGCGTAAGCGTCAGCCTTTTTTTACCGGCCTATAACGAACGGGAGAACCTCGGCGCCGCTATCGCGGCGTTGGACGCCGCCGCCGCGGCCGCGACGGACGACTACGAAATCATTATTATCGAAGACGGCTCCACCGACGGCACCGCCGTCTTAGCCGACGAACTCGCCGAACACTACGCCGCGGTGCGCGTTGTCCACCAGGAGCGGAACGCCGGCTACGGCCCGGCGGTCCTCCGTGGCTTCGCCGAAGCGACCAAAGAGTATATCTTCTACACCGACGCCGACCGCCAATACGACTACCGCCAATTCGCCGAGTTCCTCCCGCGCGCGCGCAACTTCGACGTTCTCAGCTGTTACCGGCGGCACCGCGGCGACCCGGCGACCCGCCTTCTTCTCGCCGCGGCTTACGACCTCCTCCTCCGCCTCTTCTTCGGCTTCCCCCTTCGCGACGCAGATTGCTCGTTTAAATTCTTCAAGCGGGCGAGCGTCCGCGACGTCGCCGTCGCCGCGCGCTCCGGTTTCGTGGAGGCTGAGCTATTGTTAAAATGCCGCGTCCACGGCCTACGGCTAAGCCAAGCGCCGGTTCGGCATTACGCCCGGGCGGCGGGCGCGGTATCCTTCGAGCTCTTCCGCCGCGGCCCGTTCACCGTCGTAAAACCCCGGGCTATATGGGATATGCTCGTCGATATAATCAGATGTTGGCGTCGCCTACCGGCATACGCGCGCCGGGTCCGGCGGGCGCGCCTCCGCGCGGACGCCGGCTTATCGTGAAACGCCTTTGGCCCATCCTCCTCGTCGCCGCGGCCGCCGCGGCTCCCCGCCTGGCGGCCATAGTCGTCCTGGGGAACGACTTCATTAAACCGCCCCGCGACCAGTTCATCTTCGCGGAACTCGCCCAGGGCGTCGCCGACGGCCCAGGGCTTACGCTCGAGCCGGACCGGTTCTACGCGAAGGCCCGGGCGTGGCACCACCGGGCGCTCCGCGAGTGGGTCCGGGAGCCGGAATGGGCCTTCGGCTTGGTCCAAGTGGGCGCCCGCACCTCCGCCTACGAACCGCTCTACCCCTACACCCTCGGCGCGACGATAAGGCTGGGCGTTCCGCGTTGGCTCGCGGCGCGGCTATTGAACCTCGCCTTCGCGGTCGCCGCGGCGGTCGCGGCGTCCCTCGTCGCCCGGCGCCTCTTCGGCGACGCCGCGGCCGTCGTGACGGGCCTGGCGGTCGCTCTCTACCCCGCGTATATCTACTACAGCCTGCTCGCGATGAGCGAGACGGCCCACGTGGCCCTCCTGGCCATCTTCATCGCGGCATATTACGCGTCATTGACGCGGGGCATCGCCGCGGCGGTCGCGTTCGGCTTAGCCGCCGCGGCCTTTTTCCTCACCCGGGCGATAGCGCTCCCGCTTTTCGTCCTCCTCTTGTTTTATGCCTTATTAACGGTAAAGAGTCGACGCCGGTGGGTCTACGCCGCGACGGCGCTGGTGACCTTCGGCCTCGCGATAACGCCGTGGGTATACCGGAACTACGGCGTCCACGGCGCTTTCGTCTTAACGCCGACGCGCGGCGGCGTCAACCTATGGATGCGGAACAACCCCACCGTCCTCGCGCTGGAGGCCGGCGGCGCGAATGGCAAGGATTGGCGGGAAAGTCTGCCGGCCCTCCGACGCGCCGATTTGCTCAGCTACCCGGACTTCGGCGACGCCGACGAACTCAGCCGCGACCGCCTGCTCCGGCGTCGGATGTTATCGTTCTTACGCGCCAACCCCGCGTATTTCGCCCGTACGTGCGGCCGACGCTTCCTGGAACTAATAAGGCCTTACGGACCCACCGTCGCCGGTAGCTTCCAAAAAGCCGCCGCCACCGCCCCCTACGTTCTCGCGTTAATCTTCGGCGTCGTCGGCTTCGTCGCCGCGGCGCGCCGGCGAGAATTTCGGCACGTCGCCCCCCTCGTGCTCATTTTTGTATTTTATCTGTTATACTATACGGTGCTCCATGGCGGCGTCCGCTACCGCCTACCCGCAGATGTATGCCTCCTCATCGGTGCGGGCAGAGGTCTGGTAGCCCTCACGGCGTATATCCGCCGCGGAAAAGGCCCGCGGAAGGTATGAGCGACGAAGAGAAGAAAATCGACATCGGCGCGGGGCGCGAAGTTATCTTAAAGCCGGAGCTGGCAGAGAGACCGGCGCTCGGGCCGGCAATTGCGGAAGTCCGGCTGAAGGCGCCTTGGTGGCCGGGAAAGAGTCGCCGCAAGATAATCGCGCTTATTGACGGCCTGGTCGCCGCGTTCCGCCTCCGCGCCCGCGGCGAGCCGGAGGTAACTATCTCCGGGAAAGGCGACCGCGTCGTCGTCCGGCGGCGCCGGGAGAACGGCAGCGATGAGATTCGTTTGGCCCGAGAGAGCCGCACCCGGGCGACGCTATATTGTGACCGCCGCGAGCTCGAGAACCTCTACGCCCTCGGCGTCCTGGCCCGGGCGAAGGTCGTAAGTCGCCTCGAGAGTCCCGGCAACAAGGGATAACGCCGGCGAAAAATGCCCCCGACGATAGCGGATAATCTCCGGAAAGTGAACGAGCGGATCGCCGCGGCCGCGGCGCGAGCCGGCCGGGCGCCCCAGGACGTAGCGTTGGTCGCCGTCGCGAAGACGCGGACCGCCGCGGAGGTTGCCGCGGCCGTCGCCGCGGGCGTCACGATAATCGGCGAAAACCGCGTTCAGGAAGCGGCGGCGAAGATCGCCGAGCTCGCCGGCCTAAGTTGTTCGTGGCACCTCGTCGGCCACCTCCAACGCAACAAAGCGGCCCGGGCGGTCGAGCTCTTCGACGTGATTCATTCGCTCGACAGCCGCCGCCTGGCCGACGCGCTCGGGCGCCGGGCCGCCGAGGTCGGTAAAACAGTCGAAGTCTTATTGGAGGTCAATACGAGCGGCGAGGAAACCAAATTCGGCGTCCGCCCCGACGACGCCGAGGACTTCGCCGGCTACGCCGCGGCCGCCGCTAATATCCGCGTCTGCGGCCTGATGACGGTGGGGCCGTTGGGTGGCGACGCCGCCACGGGGCGCCAGGCGTTCC
>CAZJNB010000107.1:0-7074 GCA_964547385.1 uncultured bacterium | reverse complement strand
CGTCCGGGAAGTCGAGCGAGACCGAGAACTGGTCGGCGCCGGCGGCGCGCAACGCCCAATATTTCTCCTCGGTCATCAGCGACCAGTTGGAGACGAAGACGGTGTAGGGGAGGCCGCCGGGCCGTTGGGCCGCGCGGACACACGCTACAATATCGGCGCGCATAAGCGGCTCGCCGCCCGATATCTGTATCCCGCCCGGGCGCAGGACCTTCGTCCACCGGCGGATATCGTCGGGCCCGATACGCTCGGGCTCAGCTACCGGGCCGCCGTGGTCGCAGTGGCGACAATTACAGGTGCACGCGTTCGTAACCTCGAACGAGACCACAAGCGGCCGCCGGGCGAACCAATTGGCCGCGAACTGGCCTATGACCAGGCACGACTGCATAAAGGGCGTGCGTTTCATCTCAAGCCGTCCGTAGACGTTTCGGGGACCTTAAATCGGCGCTATTATACCAAAAAATAACCCCATAAATCAACCTCCGCGGGTGTCGGCGGCGGCCCCCTCGGAAAACGTTACGGCGCCCTCCTCCCGCGCCCGGGCCGCCACTTCACGATAAACGTATGCTCCAGCGCGTTCAGCTCCTCCGCCGGCGCCACCTCCACCTCGGCGAACATCGAGTCGAAAGGTCGGCGAAAAGTCTGGACGTAACCGACGACGAGGCCGGGCGGGTAAAGCCGGCTCGTAGCGGCGGTAACCAGAATATCGCCCGTGGCGACCTCGGTCCTCCGCGGTAGGAACGCCAGGTGCCCCCGAGCCGCGGCGTCCGCGTAAAAGACCGCGGCCTCGCCGCTCGGCGCGTGCCGCACCGCCACCCGTGTCCTCTCGCTCGTGATAAGCTCCACCTCCGCGCCCGTAGCGGTAACGCGCGTTACCCGCCCTACCAGGCCGTCCGTGCCGATGACGGCCATCCCCGGCGCCACGCCCTCCCGCCGGCCGGCGCCCACAGTTATCGTCTTCCGCCAGAGCTCGGGCCGCCGCTCCCGTACCGGCGCGTATATCAGCTCGTAGGGCGCGGCGACCCGCAAGCCGAGCGTCGCCCGCAACGCCTCGTTCTCGCGCCGATACTCCTCGGCCCGCGCGGCGGCGAGGGACCGCCGGGCGAGACGCTCGGCCAACGCCGCCCGCTCGGCCTCGCCCCCCTCCAAATCCTTCACATAGGAAGATAACTTATACGCCGGCATCTTGGCCCGCACGAGGAGCGCCCGCGCCGCCAGCCGGCCGCTGAGGTCGAGGGCGAGAAGGGCCGCCGCCGCCGCCGCGAGCGAGAAGGCCGTTATGACGTATCCGCTAAAGACTTTGCCCATAATCCAACTAAGCCGTCGCCGTCCTAACGGCCCAAAAGCCGCGCGCCGCCAGCTGGGCCACAGCCGTTGCCGCCCGCGCGCCATCTACAGCCGGAGCGGCAAACGCGCCGCCTGAGCCGCTCAGGCGGGCCTCGCCGTAGCCGAGCTCGGCGAGCAAACGCCGAAGTTCCGTCAACGCCGGGTATAATCGGCACGCCGCCCCCTCCAACGAATTCGCGCCCGCCCACCACCACGCCGCGGGCGGGTCTTCCAACCGCGCGAGGACGTCCCAAATGGGGTCAACGCCCCCGGCGTAGTCCGCCGGCCCGAGTGCTCGGTAGACGCGCGCCGTCGCGACGCCCCGGCGCGGCGCCGCGAGGAGGAGGGGAACGCCCACCGGCCCGCGGACGGGCGTAACGACGTCGCCGCGGCCGCTCGCGAACGCCCACCCGTCGCCGAGGAAAAACGGCACGTCACTCCCCAACCGACGGCCGAGCCGCCAGAGCACGTCCGCCGCCAACGGCTCGCCGAAGTAACCGTTCAGCGCCCGCAGGACCGCCGCGGCGTCGCTCGAGCCGCCGCCCAAGCCGGCGCCCACCGGCACGTTCTTCGTAAGCTCGAGCTCGATGCGGACGCCCACTTCGGACGCCGCGACGAACGCCGACGCCGCCTGCGCGGCGAGGTTCCTCTCGTCCGCCGGGACGCTCGCATCCCGGCAGGCGACGGCGACGCCCCGCCCGGCGGTTATCGTTATCGATAGCTCGTCGCTTAACGCCAGCGGCGCGATGACCGTCGCGACCGGGTGGTAGCCGTCCGCGCCCGCCGACCCGCCGACCAACAGGCAGACGTTCACCTTGGCCGGCGCCCGGACTTCCAACCTATCGCGAGCCGTCATCGCTCTCTTCCCCCGCCGACAGCGGCACGACCTCGAGCGCCGCCGCGGGCGGCGCCGTCGCGAAGGCGCCCTCGGCGACCGCGACGTTCACCGCCAACCGCCGCACCTTAACGTCGACGACGACGTCCTCGGTCTTGACGGTGATGACGTGGGGCATCGGGACGCCGTCGAGCTCCCGCCAATCGTCGTAGGTTACATCCACTACCGCGCGGCCCCGCCGGAATAGCCGCGCCGCGGCGAACCGGCCCGGCTCGGCCGCCAACGTCAACTGCTGGATAGGCACGTCGTCCGCAAGCCGCCGCCAGACGAGCGTCGTCGCGCCGCCGGCGTCCTTCTCAAGGTTTACCCGGAATTCCGCCGCGGCCGAGACGCCGGTCCCCGGCGGCGGCCGCGCCGCCAGCCACGCCAGCAGGTCCGCGAGGCCTACGCCGACGTCCACCCCCAGAACGGCGCCGAGCGTCCCGGGGCCGTCGGGCCCCACCGCGGCGACCCTCGTCGCGTTGTCATAGGCGAGCAATTTCCCGTCCGCGACGGTAACGACAAGCGCGGCGCCGCCCAACGGCCCGGACACCTCGAGCCGGCCCCGGGCGGGCGGGACGTAAGCAAAGGCAACGGTAAAGGTCCCGGCGGCGGCGCCGTAGACGGTAAGCGTCGCGGTGCCCTGTAGGCTCGATATGCTATCCCGCCGGGCCGCGAGGCGCGCGAGGCAGTCCGCGGCCGGCGTGGCCGGCGCTCCGGCTTCGCCGGCGAAGGCCGCCGCGGCGGCCAGGGCGGCGAACATCACTCGCCCGTGTGAGGGGAAGTCTCGCAAGGTTTAGAGGTAGACGATATCCACGTCGCCGATGGTAATCTCGACCAGAGCGATGCTCGCGCGGCCGCTAACCCAGCCGCCGAGCTCACCCGGGCAAATCACGAGCGACTCGCCGTGTTCGACGCGGGCGCGGTGGTCGTGGCCGAAGGCGATGAGGTCGTAACCCGCCGCCGCGGCCGCTTCGCGCGCCAGCCGGGGCTTGTGCGTAAGGAGGAGCGAAAAACGGTCGAAGGTAAACCGGCACGGGTCCGAACTTATCTCCCCTATGTCGCCGTAAGCCTTTTTCAGTGCGGCGCGGTCGCCGTCGTTGTTGCCGAAGACGCCGCGGAAAGGGGCGCCCAGGCCGGTGAAGGCGCGGGCCGTAAAGGGAGCCACGAAGTCGCCGCAGTGGACGACGAGGTCGGCGTGCCACTCCCTTATGATATCCACCGCCCTCGCGATCTTCGGGAGGTTGTCGTGGGAGTCGGCTATTACGGCTATGCGGTCCATAACGTTCGCCAGCGATGATAATAAGCGCACGGCTACAAGTCAAGGCCTTCGGCCCGAGCGCGCCCGGGCGACAGGAAAGTTAATTTCGTTTGACAACGCGTTAAGACTTTTGTTAGAATGCGCCGGTCGGGAAGTCGGCCTATGTCTACTTCGACAGATAAGGATACGCGTTACATCTTCGTAACCGGCGGCGTCATCTCCTCGCTGGGGAAGGGGATCGCCTCGGCGTCCATCGGGCGCCTGATGATATCGCACGACCTCGACGTCGCGATGCTCAAGTTGGACCCGTATATCAACGTGGACCCGGGGACGATGAACCCCTATCAACACGGCGAGGTCTACGTAACCGACGACGGCGCCGAGACCGACCTCGACCTGGGCCACTACGAACGCTTTACCGACCAGCCTACCTCGAAGCTATCGAACGCGACGACCGGGATGGTCTACAGCGCGGTCATCGAGCGGGAGCGCCGCGGCGACTACCTCGGCGGGACCGTCCAAGTCATCCCCCACATCACCGACGAGATAAAATCGCGCGTCCACAAGCTCGCCCGGGAGTCGGGCGCCGACGTGGTTATCGTGGAGATCGGCGGGACCATCGGCGATATCGAGGGCCTGCCGTTCCTGGAAGCCATCCGTCAGTTCGCCCTCGACGTCGGCCGCGAACGGTGCGCCTTCGTCCACCTCACCCTCTTACCCTACATCTTCGGCGCGGGCGAGCTTAAAACGAAGCCGACGCAACACTCGGTGCGGGAACTTCGGGCTATCGGTATCCAGCCCGACGTCCTTATCTGTCGGACGGACCGGCCCATCGCCGCGGCGACCCGCGACAAGATCGCCCTCTTCACCAACGTAGCGCCCGCGGCCGTCATCGAGGCGCAGGACACCGACAACATCTACGAAATCCCGCTCTACTTCCGCAAGCAGAACCTAGACCGGCTTTTGTTGGAGAGGTTGGGTTACGCGGGCGCGCCTGGCGACCTGCACGAATGGGCGGATATGGTCGCCCGGCTTGAGAGCCCCGCGGGCGAAGTCACGATTGCCGTCGTCGGCAAATACACCGACCTCCGCGATTCCTACAAAAGCATCATCGAGGCCCTAAGCCACGGCGGCATCGCCAACGGCGTAAAGGTCAACGTTGAATGGGTGGAGGCCTCCGCGTTGGAAGGCGAAACGGACGTCGCCGCTCGGTTGGCCCGCGCGGGCGGCATCTTGATTCCGGGCGGTTTCGGCGAGCGGGGCATCGAGGGTAAAATCCGCGCGGCGCGCTACGCCCGTGAGCATAATATCCCCTATTTCGGCATCTGCCTCGGGCTCCAAGTTGCGGTCATCGAAGCCGCGCGCGCCGCGGGTCTGGATGACGCCTACTCGATGGAGTTCGACGTCGATTGCGACGCGCCGGTTATCTGTCTGATGGACGAACAGAAGAAAGTAACGCGCCTGGGCGGGACGATGCGGCTCGGCGCCTACCCGTGCGTGCTCGCCGAGGGTTCGCACGCCGCCGCGGCCTACGGCGGCGTGAACGTAAGCGAGCGCCACCGGCACCGTTATGAATTCAACAACGACTATCGAGAAACGCTCGCGGCCGCCGGCCTCGAAGTAACCGGCACCTCACCCGACGGCGTCCTCGTGGAGGTAGTGGAAATCGCGGGCCACCCGTGGTTCGTCGCGGTGCAGTTTCACCCGGAGCTGAAGTCGCGGCCGCTGCGCCCGCACCCGCTGTTCGCGGCCTTCGTCGCCGCGGCCTACGCGACGGCGGGCCACCCCTACCAGACGCCGACAAAGGCTACGTCGAAAATCCCATCATAAGAGTTTTTCCATAGGGCCGAAAGGCCGTGGCGTACGGCGCTCGGCTTTTTTCGTCGGCCTCCGGCCCGACCCCAACCGATGGAAGGCGGAAAACGTAGATGACGAAAGTCGCGATCGACAAGATCCGCAACGTGACGCTCGCGGGCCACGGCGACGCCGGCAAGACCACGCTCGCCGAGGACCTGCTCTTCACCGCCGGCGCGCTCCCGCGGCGGGGCCGGGTGGAAGAGGGTAACACCGCTTGCGACTTTGACGACGAGGAGGTCAAGCGAGGCTTCTCGGTGAACGGCGCTCTGGTGGCCGCGGCATATAAAGAACATCATATAAACCTTTGGGACGTCCCCGGCTCCGCGGACTTCGTCGCGGACCTCATCGCCGGGATGCGCATCACGGACGCGGCCCTCGTCGTCGTCAGCGCGGTGGCCGGCGTGGAGGTCGGGACCGAGCGCGCGTGGCGTGAAGCCACGAGCAACGGCGTCGCCCGTGCCGTCGTCATCAATAAGATGGACCGCGAACGCGCCTCCTTCGACCAAACCTGGGGGCAACTGCGCGAGGCCTACGGCGGCGTAACTTTCGTTGTGATGACCTACCCGATAGGCGCCGAGGCCGCGTTTCAGGGATACGTGGACGTCGCGGCCGGGCGCGCGGTCCTCTGGCCCGAGGGCCTCGAGAAAGAGCCCGCGGAGGCGGACGTACCCGCGGACCTCGCGGCGAGGGCGGCTGAACTTCGGACGGCTCTCGTAGAAGCCGCGGCCGAGCAGGACGACGAACTTATCGAAAAATACTTCGACGCCGGCGAGCTCTCCGCCGAGGAGGTCGCCCGGGGCCTGCGCCGCGGTATCGCCGCCGGGAAGATCGCGCCGGTCTTCTGCGCCGACGCCTACCACGGCGTCGGCGGCGCCGCCATCCTCGACGCCGTCGTTGCCTACTTCCCCTCCCCCGCCGACGTGCCCGCCAAGGTCGGCGTCGAACCCGGCGGGACCAAAGAGCTGGAGCGCCCCGCGGCGGCGACGGCGCCCACGAGCGCCTTCGTCTTCAAGACCGTCAACGACCCCTTCACCGGCAAGCTCTCGTACGTACGCGTCTATTCCGGCGGTATAAAGAGCGACGACCAACTATGGGACGCGAACGCGGACGCGAAGTTCAAAGTGTCGGCGTTGGTCGCGGTCAACGGCAAGAAACAGACGCCCGTCACCGAACTCGGCCCGGGCGAGTTGGGCGCCATCGTCAAGGCCGAGCCGCTCGCCACCGGCCACACCGTCACGGCCCCCGGCGACCGCATCCAATTCCCCTCGCTGGTCCTCCCGGAGCCGGTTATGCCCTACGCCATATCGCCCCGCTCCAAAGGGGACGAGGACAAACTCAGCTCCTCCCTCGGGAAGTTGATGGAAGAGGACCCCACTTTCCACGTCGACCGCAACGCCGAGACCAAACAGTTCGTCGCCTCGGGTATGGGCGAGCAACACCTCCAGGTGATGTTCTCCAAGCTCGAGTCCCGTTTCGGCGTCGCCGTCGACGCCGAGACGCCGCGCGTCGCCTACCGCGAGACCATTCGCAAAGGCGCCCAGGCGCAGGGCCGCTACAAGAAGCAAACCGGCGGCCGCGGCCAGTTCGGCGACGTCTGGCTCAAACTGGAACCCCGCGAACACGGCGCCGGCTTCGAGTTCGTCAACAAGATCTTCGGCGGCGCTATCCCCACCAAATTCGTCCCCTCCGTCGAGAAAGGCATCGTCGCGGCGTTGGCGGAGGGCGTCCTGGCGGGCTACCCGGTTACCGACCTCCGCGT
>CAZJNB010000106.1:0-7139 GCA_964547385.1 uncultured bacterium | reverse complement strand
CGGCTGGCCGGGATGCCCGCCGCTCGGGCGGACGTATTCCCCGCCGGTGCGTTGGCGCTCGTGGAAGTGCTGGCGGCGCTCGGCGCGGCCCGGGCGACGGTATCGGCCCAGGGCGTGCGCTTCGGCGTCGCCTACCGTTACTTCGACGGGGAGGTCGCGCCGTGAGGGTCTTCTTGATGACGGCGCCGTTGGGCCGGGCGGAGCCGGCGGTCTATCCCCTCGGCCTCGCCTACCTTGCGGCGCACTTAGCCGGCCACGACGTCGCCGGCTACGACGCTAATCTCCCGGGGCGTAGCCTGGAAGACGGCCTTCGCGAAGCGGCGGCGTTCCGCGCCGACTGCGTCGCGTTCTCTCTGCGCAACATCGACACGACGCAAGAGCGCGACCCGTTCTGTTATTACCCCCACTTCTTGGCGGCTGTGGAGCGGGCCCGGGCCGAGTTGCCGACGGCGACGCTCGCGGTGGGCGGCTCGGCGTTTTCCCTCGACGGCGCCCGGATAATGGCGGAGGCGCCCGGCCTCGACTTCGGCGTCGCCTTAGAGGGAGAACGGACCTTCCCCGCGGCGTTGGCCGCCGGGGAGGACTACGGCCGCGTCGCCGGCCTATATTATCGCGCGGGAGGCCGCGTCGTTAGCACCGCGGCGCCGGCGCCGGTAGATTTCGCCGCGGCGTCTGCGCCCGAGCGGTATGTCTTCCCGGTGGCCGACTACGCGCCCGAGCCGTTCGCCGTCGGCGTCCAGACGCGCCGGGGGTGTCCGCGCCGGTGCGCGTATTGCACGTACCCGCTGTTGGAGGGCCGGCGGGTCCGGGCCCGCCGGTCTGGGGACGTGGTCGCCGAGTTGGAAGCGCTTGGGCGCGCGGGCGTGGAGACCTTTACGTTCGTGGACGCGGTATGGGGCGCGCCGGCGGCGCCGGCCAAGGCGATATGCCGGGAGATGGTCCGGCGACGGTTGGATATGAAGTGGAAGGCTTATTTCGACGAGGAGCATTTGGACGCGGAGCTCGTCGACTTGGCGCTTGCCGCGGGCGCCGCGGAGTTCACGTTTTCGCCGGACGCCGCGCGGGACGACGTCTTGGCGGCGATGGATAAAAATATCCGGGCCGCGGATATATACCGGACGTTGGCGCTCCTGCGGGACCGGCCGGCCGCGACGGCGTCTTATTCCTTCTTCATCAACCCGCCGGCGCAAACGCTCGGTTCCTTTTGGGATATCGTTAAATTTTACGTCCGCGCGAAATTATCATTGGGGCGGCGTTTTCTGGGCGCGTCGCTCGGGAACATCCGGCTGGAGCGGGGGACGCCGGTATATAATCGGGCGCGCGCGGTGGGGAAGGTGGCCGCCGACGCCAACTTCCTGCCGCGGACGCGGCGGGACCTACTCGCTCTTTTCTATCACCATCGCCTTTCGTTGAAGCTCGTAGGGAAGTTGTATATCTTCGCCTGGCGGCTCAAGAGGTTTCTCGCGGGGGGCGCGCGCGGGCGATGAGGGGTGGCGGCGGAACGAACGTTGCTGGAGCGCCCGCGGCGCGGAACTCGTTGTTCATACTCGCGGCGCGCCTGATCGAGTTGGGCGCGTCGGTGGGCGTGGCGGCGATAATCGCCCGGCACTTAGGCGTTGGGGCCTACGGCCGTTACGCACTCATTGTCGCGTTCGTGATGCTCTTCGGCCAGTTCATCTCCTTCGGCGTGGAGCATATAATCATACGCGAAGTGGCGCGCGCGCCCGGGCGACTGCGGGAACTTTTGGGGGCGGGGATGACGTTGGAGCTCGCGCTGGGAGCGCTCGTCGTTCCGGCGATGGTCGGCGCGGCGGCGCTCTTCGGCTTGGGGCCGGGTGGTATTAAGGGCGTATTCGTCTTCGGCTGTGCTTTCTTCCTGCGCGCGTTCTACGAAGTAATCTTTCGTTCGACGTTCATCGCGTTCGGCGCGGCGCGTTACGAGACGGCGTTTACGGTGGTCTTTCAAACGTTGCGGCTTGCCTTCGTCGCGACGGCGGCCTTGGCGGGCGGCGGCGTGGTCGCGATATTAGCGGCGGTATTGGCGGCGGAGGCCGTCAACGGCGTATGCGCTTGGGGCGTTCTCCGGCGGAAGTTTGCCGCCGCGGCGCCGCGTTTTACGTGGAAGGTAATCAAATATCTTCTCGTCGCGGCGTGGCCGATTGCGGCGATGGGGATATTGAACAACGTCTTCTTCCAGCAGGATACGTTGGTCATAAAATGGTTGTTGGGGGATTACCGCCAGGTTGGTCTCTTCGCCGCGGCGTACCGCCCCGTCACTTTTTTCATCTTCGTAACGATCCCGATATTATGGCCGCTCTTGCCGGCATTCTCGAAGCTGGCGGGCGGGGGGGCATCGGCGCTCGTCGGCGCGGTGCGCGGCTCGGCGAGGGCGGTGGTGTTCATCGTCCTCCCCGCGGCGGTAATGACGGCGGCGCTCGCGCCGGACATCATCCGGACGCTTTTCGGCCCGTCGTATTTGCCGGCGGCATCTGCGCTTATGGTGCTCGCGTTTTCGATGGCGGCGCGGCCGCTCGGCTATTTAGCGGACGCTACCCTCATCGCGACGGGGCGGCAGTGGTATCTGGCGGCGGTAGCGGCGGTGGTCGTCGCGGTGAACTTGGTCTTGGATATAATCCTCGTTCCCCGCGTCGGCTTTGTGGGGGCGGCGTGGGGGACGCTCGCCGCGGACGTGGTTGCCCTCGTGGCGTCGGTGGCGGTAACGTCCGTTGCGTTACGCCACTTTATCTTCGACCGCGGCGTGATACCGCCTGTTATCCTCGCCGCGTTTGTCGGCGGCGTGCTTCTGGTCTTGGCGGGGTTTCCGGCGTGGGCCCGGGCGCTCGGCGGCGCCGCGGCGTTCGCCGGCGGGACGGCGTTGCTCCTGCGGCGTGAGGAGTGGCGCGTATTGAGGGGGGCTTTCGGTTTGAAGTAGTGATGAGGATGGCTTAGGGCTTGCTTTCGCCGCGGCCGGTGCCGCGGATTTTCATTTGCAATACGCAGAAGATGAAGCGCGTGTCCACGAAGAGGTAGCGTCGCCATAGGCGCCTGGGCTCTTGGAGGAGGCGCCAGAGCCACTCGGCGCCGATACTTTGCACCCAGCGGGGCGCGCGTTTAACCGCGCCGGCGGCGAAGTCGAGCGCGGCGCCGACGCCGATGGCGACGGGGACGCCGACTTCGTCGCGCACCGCGGCGAGCCACAGCTCTTGTTTGGGCGCGCCGAAAGCGGCGAAGAGGATATCGGGCTTCGCCTCGCGGATGCGGCGGCGGGTCTCTTCGTGGGCGATGAGTTCTTCCAACGGCATTATCGGCGGCGCGTAGGTGCCGACGATGTTCAGGCCGGGATAACGTTTGGTCATTAGGGCCGCGGCCGCGGCGGCAATGCCCGGCGCGGCGCCCAAGTAGAAAAGGCGGTAACGACGCGCCACCGCGCGTTTCGCGATAGTAAAGAGCATATCGGCGCCGGCGACCCGTTCTTTCACCGGTTGTCCTAAGAACGAGAGCGCCCATTTGAGCGGTATGCTGTCGCATGTAACGAGGTCGGCGCGTTCGTACGCGCGCCGGAAAGCGGCGTCGCGCCGCAGTTGCATTAGGTGGTCCACGTTGGCGGTTATGACGACGTGGGGAGAGCCGTCGGCGACGAACGCGTCGATGGCGTCGAGCGCCTCGGCCATAGAGAGGTCCGCGATCTGGGCGCCCAGTATGGAGACGCTCTTATATGTTTTCCCGGGCGTCACGGTTTCGGCGGGCTCGCGTTAACGGTCGAACGGTAAAGAGCGGCAAGTCGCCCGGCCACCGCGGCGACGTCGTAGTCTTTCACCGCGGCGCCGTCCACCGCGGGGAGCGCGAGCGCGGCGAGAATGCCGTCGGCGATCGACGCGTCGTCGTCCGCCACCGGGATGCAGGCGTCGCATTTATCGAGGAAGTCCACGTCGCCTACTCGCCGGCTTACGACCGGTCGCGCCGATGCGACCGCTTCTTTAACCGTAAGCGGACCGGATTCGAAATCCGAGGTTACGAGGGCTACGTCCGCGGCGCCGAAGTACGTTGCGACGTCGGGACGCGGAGACGGGGGTAACGCTATTAACTCGAGCGTCGGCGCGCGCCGGCGGGCGTGCTCGACGGCCCGTTCGGCGAGGTCGAACCGTTTTTCGGGCCGCCCCGGGTCCGCCGGGAAGAGAACGTAGGTGCGCTCGGCGGCGAGGCCGAGCTCGGCGCGACAGGCCCGCCGGTCCCGCGGTCGGAAGAGCGAGAGGTCTACCCCTATGGGGATAACGTCGCACGCGACCGGCGCGAGCGCCCGGGCGATGGCGGGGGATACGGCGACGCCGCGGTCCGCCCGGGCCGCGACCGCGCGGGCGAAGCGTCGGTACCCGGCGCGCGTGGTAACGGCCCCTTCGTGGACGGTAATTATTAGAGGCCTCGTCCCCGCGAGGAGCGCCGCCAACGCCGCGAAGGTATGGTGGGCGTGAAAGAGGTCGTAGTCGTGCCGACGCCGCTTGAGTGCCCGTAGCGCCCGGAGGTATTCGCCGCGGCCGCGAAAGCCTTCGATATAATATAAATCGGCCGTGATGCCGACGGCGCGGAGCGACGCCAACTGTTCCGCGACGAAGACGCCGTAGGACGGGTCTTCGGCGCGAGGGAACATATTCGTGATAACCAGGACTCGCATTCAGCTCTCCAGCCGCCCTACCAAGTCCGAGAAGACGACGCGGAAGAAACGGTAGGTGTCGGCCCAGGCGTTGATTTTACTCTTCTCGCCCGCGTAAATGGTGGGGACGGCGACGTGCGCGATCTTGGCGCCGGCGCGCCCGGCCTTGAGTAACATCTCGGACTCGTAGTCGAAGCCGCCGCGTACGAGCGGCAGCGCGCCTACGACCGCGAGCCGAAGGGCCCGATAACCGGTCTGGCTATCTCGAACGAGCCGGCCGGTGACGATCGAGATGACCGCGGACGTGAACGTGTTCGCGAAGACGCGCTGGGGCGGCATACCCCGTAAATCTTTTAGCCTACTGCCGATGACGATATCGGCGCCGGCGGCGAGTACCGCCAGGAGCGCCGGGATGGCCGCGGGGTCGTGTTGGCCGTCGGCGTCGAGCGTTACCGCGGCGTCGAAGTGGCGCCGGGACGCCTCGGCGAAGCCGGCGCGGAGGGCGGCCCCTTTGCCCCGGTTGGGCGATAGTCGGAGGACGTCGGCGCCCGCGCGCGCCGCGGCGGCCGCCGTCCCGTCCGGCGAACCGTCGTCTATTACCAAAACGTCTTCCAAATATTTATTTACGCCGGCAACGACACGGCCGACCCGGTCTTCCTCGCGGAAAGCCGGGATTATGGCGATAGCTCTCATCGGGCCGCGGTCACAAGTATAATATAATGATGGGGGAGAGCGAAACGAAAACGATAAGGGCCGCGGCGGCCCGGGCACAGCGGCGTCCCGTCGGGCCTCTTCCTCGTCGGGCGACGCCCGCCAGCGCGAAAGTAGCGAGGACTGCCGCCGTTAGTATGAAAACCTTCGTAAGCGCGAAAGGCGCGTTACCGTTTATAAATAACGCCGCGGCGATAAAGGTCCCGCCGAGCGCGCCGGCCCAGCGCTCGAAGGATGCCCTTGCGGCGCGCGACCAAAGTTCCGCCACGACGCCGCCGCCGAGGACGGCTACCGGGAGGGCGAGGAACAACCACCGCCCGGGCTCGAGCGCCATAGGCGTATAACGTCCCCAGCTTGTCGGGAAGAAGTTGAACGCCGCCAGCGTGAAGAGAAGAAGGCCGCCGTAAAACAGTAGCCTCGTGCGTTGCCGCCGGAGGAAGAGAACCGTTGCGCCCAAGGCGAGAACGACCGTCGCGCCGAACGCGCGGGCGTCCCAGAAGAGCATCGCCGCGGCGTCCGCGATGAGCCTTTTTAGCAACGACTTCGTATCCGGGTAAAGGGGTGCGGCCGCGGAGAGGGGGTGGGAGGAGCCGGCGCCGAAGTTACCCGAACGGGCATAGACCATAACTACCGCGGCGGCCAGGAACGCGGCGAAGCCCGCGAGCCAGGAGAACGAGGCCCACCCGCGGTGCTCTCGACGTAATACGCGGTATAGCCCGGCAAGGGTATAGTAGCCCGGGAGCACGAGGGCGCTCGCGCTGAGCGCGACGGCGGCGCCGGCGAACGCACCCGCGACGAGAGGGTCGGCGACGCCGACGGCGCGGCCGGTTCCTTCCCGGTAAAAGAGGAGGGAGAACGCCGCGGCGCAGAGCGCGTAAGTATTGCGGGGGGAGGAGGAGACGCTCGCGACGACCGCGGCCGGCAAGGCCGCGAGGAAGAGGGAGGCCATAGCTCCGGCGAGCGGGCCGGCGGCGCGGCTCGCGAGGGCGCCGACGGTAACGACGGTAACCACGCTGGCCGCGAGCGCGAGGGCGGGCGGCGCGACGCCGACGCGATATGCGTATGCGACGCGCAAGGCCGCCGCTAAGACGGCAAGCGCCGCGACGGCCGCGACGGGAATAGTTCCCAGCTTATCCGGCGGGACGACTATTGACCGGTCGGTGCCGCGGCGCGGCGTCAGAGGTTGGCGCCGCAGCATTTTTTATATTTCTTTCCGGAGCCGCAGGGACAAGGGTCGTTCCGGCCGACTTTCGGGCCGGCGCGGACGACGGTCCGCGTGCGCGTTTCCTCCGGCGTGTTGGCGTAGGTCTCGCGGGGTTGCCGCGCGCGTTTGGCCAAGGCTTCGAGCTCCGGGTGGAGGGTGCGGACCGCCGTGGGCGTGGGCGCGGCCGCTTCCCGGCCTACGTGCACCCGGAAGATACGCGCGACGGTCTCCTCGTCGACGCGCTCGAGGAGGGCCTCGAATATATCGTAGGCTTCGCGTTTGTATTCTACCAGGGGGTCGAGCTGGCCGTAGGAGCGGAGGGTAATGCCTTCGCGGAGCTCGTCCATCTCGGTGAGGTGGTCTTGCCAGTTCTCGTCGAGCGTCGTGAGCATAACGAAGCGTTCGACCTGGCGAAGGAGGTCCGGGCCGTAGTCCTCCTCGCGGCGGTCGTAGGCCGTGGCGATTGACTCGACCACGTGTTCGACGGCGGCTTCGCGGTCTTCGCCGTGCGCGCCCAACTCCTCGGCGTCGAGTTCGACGGGGGCACCCTCGCGAGACGCCTGGACCGGCCGGTGC
>CAZJNB010000105.1:0-7207 GCA_964547385.1 uncultured bacterium | reverse complement strand
CGAGACCTTCGCCGGCGAGGAGTTTGACTACGTGATTACTTTATGCGATAATGCGCGCGAGAGGTGTCCGTATTTCCCGGGTGCAAGCCGGCGGCTTCACTGGCCTATCGAGGACCCTTATGGCCTGGGCGCCGACGTCTATCGCCGCGTGCGGGACGAGATACGGGAGAGGGTGGAGCAGTTCTTGAGGGGGTTGAGCGATGTCCGACGGGGCGAAGATAACACGCCAGCGGGAGCTTGAGGCCGAGGTGAACCACTTGGTCCCGCGGCTCGTGATGCTGGGGGCGGAACTCGTCGTCCTCCACGGCGCGGTGGCCCGCGGCCGCGCCGGCGCCGACGCTAAGATAAACCTCCTGGTCGTCGCCGCGAGCGAGCTGGCGTTCCGGGAGCGCCAAGAGCACTTCCGCGAGAGACTCCGGAGCGGTGAGCCGCTCGCGCTCGTCGTCTTCACGCCCGCGGAGTTCGCCCGCGCCCGGGACGAGAGCGTCTTCGTCCGGCACGCCCTCGCGAAAGGCCGCGTCGTCTACTCGCCGGAGAGGGGGTAATTTAATACAATATAATTTCTGACGAATTAAAGTAGTCGGAACCTTCGGAGAGTAAAAGACGGTAAGTAATGGACAAGGAATATAACGGGGTTATTACGGGATTTTTCCCGACCAAGATAAATTACCGGGGTAACCGAAAAAGACGTCCCGCGAACCCGGGCTTCCTTATTTACTGACGGGAAAGTGAGGATATTAGGAGGGTTGCTACCCTAATCCGTAATAGGTTAAGAATTATGCCTAATTATAATAGGATCGATTATTGGGGATTTCCCGAGGATAAGGTTTTCGATATTATAGTTTATGGGGGCCTATTAAATCGAAAGTGTCAGCATTGCGGGTTCGTAACCCGGAATACTTTGCAAAATGAATGTCCTCGTTGCGGCGATACATCGCCGAGCATATCATACCCATACGGGACGATACCGGCGTTCTTAAAAACTATAGCCCGGCTTACCCGTTGGCGGAAAGAGGAAGAAACAAGAAGTAAATACGAAACTATTACCCGGTTAAACCGGGAATGCGGCGTAATAGTTGATGAAAGAGTTTTTTTGGATAATATCGAAGAATTAATGTCTATATGGCGCGAAAATGAAACCGATAGTAACGTAACGGATATTAAAATGAAGGAATATATTAGGGCTAAATTCGGTGTTAGCGACGATATTTCCGCTGGGCGTATTTACGGGATAATGCTTAATTATAAATACAACCACGACGAAGACGGCCCACTTGTCGTAATTGTTAATACTTTCATCGAAGCCCAATTCGACCTTTTTTTACGCGATGGCGCAATATACAAGCAACAATACGACGATTTCGTAAGAGATATACGTAATAAAGGATGGGGATGGAGAAAAAGGAAAGGTTGGTTTCTAAAACTTACGCGCGCGAATTTGGAAACTTATATACGTAATAGCGATTGGACCCGGTTCGTCACAGAATCAAAAGCAATGAACGAATGTAGGGACAAATACGTTCACGGGTATCCGCTTGGGGTCGCGAGATCCCACGTAATAACTGCCCTCCGCCTAGTCGGCGTTTCTTTAGATTTTTTCCGAGAAGCAAATAACGAATTCTGGGTTAAAATAATTAAAGGCGGTTAAATGGCCCAAAACTGGAAAACCGCAATAACGAACGTCGCCGCCAATAAAATCCAGCTCCGTGGCTATCCTATCGAGGAGCTGATGGGCCGCAAGAGCTTCGCCGAGGTCGTGTGGCTCTGCCTGCGCGGCGAGCTGCCAGACGCGGCCGAGGGGAAGCTGTTGGACGCTGTCCTCGTCTCGTCGGTGGACCACGGCGTCACGCCGCCCTCGACGCTCGTCGCCCGGGCTGCCGCCTCCACCGGCGCGGCGACGAACGCGGCGCTGGCCGCGGGCGTGCTAAGCGTCAACCGCTTCCACGGCGGCGCCGTCGCCGGCTGTATGGCGGCGCTCGCCGACGCGGCGGCTTATATGGAAGAACACCGCGTCTCGCGGGAGGAGGCCGCGGCCGAGGTTATTAAGCGACTCGGCGCGGAGAAACGCCGCGTCCCGGGCTTCGGCCACCGCCTCCACGACGACGACCCCCGGGCCGCGCGGCTCTTCGCGCTTGCCGAGGAGCTGGGCCTCGCGGGCGACGGCGTCGCGACGGCGCGGGCGTTCGCGGCCGCCCTGGTTACCGTAACCGGGAAGGTCCTGCCGCTCAACGTGGACGGCGCCATCGGCGCGTGTTTATATGACTTGGGCTTCGCCCGGGACCTCGCGAACGCGTTCTTCATCATCGCCCGGATGCCCGGGTGGCTGGCGCATATCCACGAGGAGATAACGCGCGAGCGGCCTATGCGCCGCATCGACCAGGCCGCCGCGGAATACGACGGCCCGCGCGAGCGGCACCTCCCGTAGCGGCGGCGCGAAGGATTATGGATAAGGACATCGACGCGTTGTTTCCGGAGCTGGCGCTCGTCGCGGACGCAGAGCTCCGCGCCAAGGTCGTCGCGGCGTATGAGGCGGCGCTTGCGCGCGGCGGCTGGGTCGCCGAGGATATGACCCGTATCCCCTTCACCCTCCTAATCGAACCCTGCCCCCACAGCTTTCTCGAGCACACCCGCGCCGTTACGCGGTGCGCGCTCGCCGCGGCGGACGTTATGTCGGAGCTCTACGGCGCCCGGGTGAAAATAAATCGCGACTACCTCGTCGCCGCGGCGCTTCTCCATGACATCGGCAAGCTGTTGGAATACGCCGAGGAGGACGGCCGCTTCGTTAGGTCCGCGCTGGGGAAGATGCTCCGCCACCCGTTCTCGGGCGCGGCGCTCGCGAGCGAATGCGGCCTCCCCGCCGAGGTCATCCACGTCATCGCGACGCACGCCCGCGAGGGCGACGGCGCCCGGGCGACGGCCGAGGCCATAATCATCCACCACGCGGACCTCATCAACTTCGAGCCGTTTAAGTTATAACGTGGCTACGCCGCGGACCTTCGCCGAGAAGATATTCTCCCGCAAGGCCGGGCCCCCGGTCGCCGCGGGCGAAATAGTGGTCTTGGCGCCGGACCGGCTGCTGAGCCACGACAATACCGCGGCCATCGCGGCGACGTTCCGCTCGTTCGGCTTGGAGAGGATAAGAGAGCCCGAGAAGGCCGTCGTTATTTTGGACCACTGCGTTCCCGCGGCGTCGGCTAAGTACGCTCAGAATCATTTGGAAGTCCGGCAGTTCGTGGCCGCGAACGGCGTCGAGAACTTCTTCGACGTCGCCGAGGGGATATGCCACCAGGTCTTCGCGGAACAGGGCTTCGCGTTGCCGGGGGAGCTGATATTGGGCGCGGACAGCCACACGACGACCGCGGGCGCGTTCGGCGCCTTCGCCGCGGGCATAGGCCGGGCGGAGGTCGCGGCGTGCTACGCGTTGGGCCGCATCTGGCTCCGCTGTCCCGAGTCGGTGAAGGTTGAGCTTGCGGGCGATTTCGCCGCGGACGTTTATCCCAAGGACGCGGCCCTCTACGTTATCGGCGACCAGGGCGCCGACGGCGCGCGCTACAAGTCGGTGGAGTTCGGCGGCCCGGCGGTCGCGGCGATGTCGCCCGCCGGCCGGATGACGCTGTGCAATATGGCCGCGGAGATGGGCGCCAAGAACGCCTATGTCGCGCCGGACGAGAAGACGCGCGCGTTTCTGGAGGGCCGGGCCCGCGGCGACTTCGAGGAAATATTCCCCGACGACGACGGGTGCTACGAGCGGGCGCTGAGCTACGATGTCGCGGCGCTCGAGCCGCAGCTGGCGGCGCCGCACGCCGTGGACAACGTCGCGAGCGTCGCCGACGTAGGCGACGTGGCGGTGGACCAAATCTTAATCGGAACTTGCACCAACGGCCGCGTCGAGGACCTTGTCGTCGCCGCGGACATCCTCCGCAATCGAAAAGTCGTGCCGGGCGTCCGCGTCCTGGTCTTCGCGGCGAGCCGCGCGGTTTATCTGGAGGCGCTGGGCATCGGCGCGTTGGCGACGCTGGCGGCGGCCGGATGTATTATAATGAACCCGGGGTGCGGGCCGTGCCTGGGGGCCCACGAGGGCGTCCTGGCCGCGGGCGAGGTCTGCCTCTCCACCGCCAACCGGAACTTCCGGGGGCGGATGGGCTCGACGGACGCGGCGATATATCTGTGTTCGCCGGCGACCGCGGCGGCGTCGGCCCTCCGCGGCCGCATCACCGACCCGCGGACGGTTCGGTCTTAGCGTTGTTATGTTGGGATTGCTGGAGATACTGATAATAGCTTCCGTCGTCGCGACGATAGTGGCCTTCGCCGGCGTGGCGGTCGGAATTGTCTTGGTGGTCCGGGCGGTCCGGAGGCGGCGAGATGATACGCGGTAGCGTCTGGAAGTTCGGCGACGACGTCAACACGGACGTCATCTTCCCGGGCCGTTATACCTACACCGTAACGGCGCCCGCCGAGATGGCCGCGCACGCCCTGGAGGACCTCGAGCCGCGTTTCGCGAAAGAGGTTAGGGAGGGCGACATCATCGTCGCCGGGACGAACTTCGGCTGTGGCTCGAGCCGGGAACAGGCCGTGCGGTGTTTGAAGTACGCGGGCGTCGCCGCGGTCGTGGCCGCGTCGTTCGCGCGCATCTTCTTCCGCAACGCCATAAACGCGGGCCTCCCGACCGTCATCGCGCCCGAGGCTATCGCGCATATAGCGGCGGGCGAGGAGATTAGGATAGACTTCGACGCGGGCGAGCTTACCGTCGCGAGCGGTAAAGTATTTAAGTTCCCGCCGCCGCCGCCCGAGGTTAGGGAAATCGTCGCCGCTGGCGGCCTCGTGCCCTACGTGAAGAAGGAGTTGGAGAAAGAATGAGATATATATTCATAGGGTGGATTATGTGCGCGGGCATCGCGGTAGGCGCTTGTCAGCGCCGCGGCGAGGTCGGCGACCCGACCGCGGCGGCCGCCGCGGCTGAGACGGCCCGGCCGGCGCAGTTGATGTTCCCGGAGGCGGCCCGGGCCGAGGCGTTATTGCGGGGCGCGGGGGAGAAGTTTATTACCCGAAACGACCTCATCGCGCCCGAGTTCCCGGAGGGGTGCGTGTGGCACGCCGTCTACAGCGCCGAGGCGCCCGAGGTGATATTGGAGTTATACGCGTTCGAGAGCGCCGACCGCGCCGCGGAATTCGGCGCCGATAGACAGCGCGAGTTGGCGGCCGGGGGGCGGGAGGCGCGGCCTGTTACCAACGGCGTCCTCCTGCTCGTCGCTCATTTCGAGCCTGCGGCGGATGTCGCGGCCAAACAGGCGACGTTGACGAAGTTCGTTGCGGCGTTCGCGGGCGGCGAGAAGTAACGAACTCGCACAACGTTAGCGATGAGGAAAGCCCGCCGGGCGTCGGCGGGCTTGTATTTAATAGGCGCGCGGTGCCGCTTATAATACTGCCCCGGCCGTGACGTCACCGCGGATGCCTACGGTGACCTCCTCGAAGGGGATGTTCTTAGCCGACGCCGCGAGCGCCTCTTTGGTTACTTGAACTATACCGAAACAACATGGCACTTCCATATAAAGGACCGTTACTTTTTTGATGTTGTTCGCGGAAAAGAGCGCCGTTAGTTTTTCGCGATAGAGCTCGAGGTCGTCGAACTTGGGACAGCCGATGACGACCGCTTTTCCCCGGAGGAAGTCGGGGTGAAGCGCCGCGTAGGCGAAGGGCGCGCAGTCGGCGGCGATGAGTAGCTCGGCGTCTTGAAAGTAGGGCGCGTTCGGGCTGACGAGGTAGAGCTTCACCGGCCACTGGCGGAGCTCGGATTTAAGTTCGCCCGCGAAAGCCGGCCCGGCGTCGTCGCGTTCGTTCTCGCTCGACGTCCTTAGGTCCATCGTACGGGCGCCGGGACAGCCGGTGAAGATGTGGGGGGCGCTTTTTGCTACGGGCGTCGTCGTGGCGTGGTGCCGCTCGCTCGGCTCGCGCCCGAGCTCGGCGAGATGTTTATCGACCGCGGCAACGTCGAACCCCTCCGCGGGCCGCTCCTCGATGGTGATCGCGCCCTGGGGGCATTCTCCCAAGCAGGCGCCCAGGCCGTCGCAGTATACTTCGCTCACGAGGCGGGCCTTGCCATCTATAATCTGGAGGGCGCCCTCCGCGCACGCCGGGACGCACAGGCCACAGCCGTCGCAGAGCTCTTCGTCGATCTTGATGATCTTGCGCGTTTTCATCATTATCACCGACCTTCCTGAGTTAAGCGGGACGTCCTTTCCTATTGCCGCGGCAATTGTAAGTAAAAACGTAAAATAACGCCTTGACTTGAGTCAAGGCGTCGCGTTTTCTCCGGCTCGTTCGGCGGGGGGGGTTAGGGGGCCGCGCCGCCGGCCAAGAACGCCAACGAGCGCTCGTCGGTGATGGCGACGCGCCGGCCTTTTAGCGTTATGACGCCCGCGTCGGCCAACTTCCGTAGCGCGCGGCTGAGCGTCTCCGGGACGGTGCCCAGTTCCGCGGCGAGGGTGCCCTTGGCGATTTGGAGCTCCACCTGGCGGCGCCCGGGCGGCCCGTCGGCGTGGGCCAACAGGTAGGAGGCCAGGCGCGCGGGGACATCTTGCAGCGTCAGCTTCTCGACTACGTTGCTTACGTGGCGGAGCCGTTCCGAGAGCGCCGCGATCATATTCAACGCGAGCGCCGGCTCGTCCTCGACCAAGGAGACAAAGGCGCGTTGGGGGACCTCTACCGCCGCGGCGTCGTCCAGGGCCTCGGCCGTCGCCGGATACACCTTCGCGACGAGCGCCGCGGCCTCGCCCGCCAGGTCACCTTTGCGCATAACTTTTAATATTATCTCGCGGCCGTCCGCGGACGTCTTGAACACTTTAATTTGCCCGGCGACGACGACGAAGAACGCGTCGGCGTCGTCCCCCTGGCGGAAGAGCACGGTCCCTTTCGCGAAGTCGCGGTAGCGGCAGAACGAGGCGACGTGCGCGACCTCGCGCGGCGCCAGGCCGGCGAAGAGGGGAGCCGCGGCGAGGGCGGCGGTTATGCGCGGTTCGGCCATCGGGGGGCGGCGGCGATAGACAAAAGTTATTGCGGCCGCCGTCATAATAAGTTAATATCGCCGTCGGGACAAGCCTTTTTCCGACGGGAGAACGTGGCTAAATACCGCATCGCCTGGTTGGAGGGCGACGGCGTCGGGCCCGACGTTATGGCCGCGGCGCACGTCGTCCTCGATAAACTCGCCCTC